>JAJYAW010000426.1 GCA_021779335.1 Myxococcales bacterium
CGCCCGGCCCGGGCGCTCGACCTCCCGCGGCGAGTCCACCAGGCGGCCACCGCCGCCTGGGCCACCGCGCTGGCGAGCGCCACCGCGGCCTCCGCCGCGGTCGAGGCGCCCGTCGAGGAGGAGCTGGCCCACCTGCTGGAGCACGCCGGCGACGGCCTGGTGGCCGCCGGCTGGCTGTCCGCCTCGGTGGTGGTGGCCAGCGGCGGCCTGCGCCTGCTCCGGCGCTCCAGGGCGCCGGCCCGGCCCCTCGACCCGGCGCGCGTCGTCCTGGTCGCCGCGGGGCTGGCCGCGGCGCTGGCCTGGCAGGCCGCCATCACCTGGTGAGGCCGGCCCGGGCTACCCCTCGCCGGCGATCTCGCCCTGCCGCGCCGCCGTGAACGGCATGTGGAGGTTCTGCCCGCGCTTGTCGAGGAAGAGGCGCAGGCCGTCCTCGTAGTGGCGCTTCAGCGACTCGTAGATCTCCTCGAACACCGGCTCGAACGCCGTCGGCGTCGGCTCGCTCAGCTCGAAGTCCTCGTGGCCGAAGAGGTTGATGACGTAGAGCGGCCGGGCGTCGTCCCCCATGTTCTTGAACCGCACCTGGAGCAGGACGGAGTCCTTGGCCTTCTCGGACGCCAGCTGCAGGCGCAGCCCGATGTGCCAGTAGGTGTCGTCGTTGATCTGCATCGCCTCGTGGGCCTGCACCGCCCCCTCCCCGGCCCGGGCGCCGCTCAGCGCCTCGTAGGTGATGCGATCCGGTGGCGTCTTGAGGAAGTCGGCGAGCTGCCTGGCGAACTGCCCGGCGAAGAAGGCGCACTGCGAGCGGTAGACGCGCGAGCGCTCCCGCGCCTCGTCGAGCGACTGGCAGAGGTCCTGGTAGGGAGTCTTCTTGGGGATCACGTGGTCGTCCTCTCGGCCGCCCGGCTTGGTCCAAGGGAGGGCGCTGCGTCTCGGGGGCGGCGAGAGACTACCATCCCGGCCGCGGCGCCGTATCATGCGCCATGCCCTACCCTCCGGCGGCCTTCCCCGGCCGGCCCTGCTGGGCCGAGATCGACCTCGACGCCCTGGCCGGCAACACCCGGCTCCTGGCCGGCCGCGCCGCGCCGGCCCGGCTCTACGCGGTGGTCAAGGCCAACGCCTACGGGCACGGCGCCGTGGCCTGCGGCCGCGCCGCGCTGGCCGCCGGGGCGCACGGCCTGGCGGTGGTCTGCGTCGACGAGGGCGAGGAGCTGCGCCGCGCCGGCGTGACCGCGCCCATCCTGGTGCTGGGCTCCACGCCGCCCAGCGACGCGCCGCGCGTGGTGGCGCTCGGGCTCATGCCCACGGTGGGCGCGCCCGAGCTGGCGCTGGCCCTCTCGTCGGCCGCCGCCGCGGCCGGCGCGGTGGTGCCCGTCCACCTCGAGGTGGAGACGGGCCTGAACCGCCACGGCCTCCTGCCCGAGGCGTGCGTGGGGCTGGCGGAGCGGCTGCGCGGCCTGCCCGGCCTCGAGGTGCGCGGCCTCTTCACCCACTTCGCCGCCGCCGAGGAGGGTGACCAGCGCTTCACGCGCCGCCAGTTCGACGTCCTCCGGCAGGTCTCGGCGCGGCTCCCCTTCGTGGCGGAGCGCCACTGCGCGGCCTCGGCCTCGGTGCTGCTCGACCACGAGATGGCGCTCGAGGCGGTGCGGGCCGGCCTCTCGCTCTACGGCTACCGCCCGGCCCCGTGGTGCGGCACCGACGCGGACCTCGCGCCGGTCATGGCGCTGCGGGCCCGGGTGGCGCGGCTGCTCGACGTGGAGCGGGGCGCCACGGTGGGCTACGGCCGGACCTGGGCGGCCTCGCGCCGCTCCCGCATCGCGCTCGTCATGTGCGGCTACGCCGACGGCTACCGGCGCGGCCTGGGCAACCGGGCGCACCTGCTGGTGCGCGGCCGGCGCGCCCCGGTGGTGGGGCGCGTCGCCATGGACATGTGCATGGTGGACGTCACGGCGCTGCCGGAGGCGGAGGTCGGCGACGTGGCCACGCTGCTCGGTCGGGACGGCGCCGAGGAGGTCACCGCCGACGAGCTGGCCTCCCTGGGGGACACCATCTCCTGGGAGATCCTGGCGGGCATCTCGGCCCGCGTGCCGCGCCTCTACCTGCGCGGCGGGCAGGTCACCGAGCTCTCGACGCTGTCGCAGCGGGTGCCGCAGCCCGTCTGACGCGCGCCCCCGGGCGGCGCCGCGCGCCCGAGCCCCCCCTCGCGTGCACCCGGCGGCCCGTTCCGTTAGGCTTCCTCCCAGCGAGGACGTCATGCCGCGACACGTGATGGCCGCCCTGACGGCGGCGCTGGCGCTGGGCGCCGCCGGGTGTGCCGGCAGCGGGCGGCAGGTCTACACGCCGGCCGCGCTGCGCGCCGAGCTCCTGGGCCGGACCCCGCCCATCCCGGCCGCCGACCTGGTCGTCCCCTTCGAGCTCCCGCCCGCGGCGCTGGCCACCGCCGCCCGGGTGGTGCGGGACGCCAAGACCGACCGGGAGAAGATCGAGCTCCTGGTGAAGGCCATGTTCGACCCCAAGGTCTTCGCCCTCCAGAACGACGGCAGCGCCACCACCACCGGCGCCGAGGCGCTGGCGGCGCGGCGGGGCAACTGCGTGGCCATGGCCTCCATCTTCATCGGGCTGGCGCGCTCGGTGGGCCTCGACGCGCGCTACATCGACGCCTCGAGCCGCGTCAGCGAGACGCACTACGCCGAGGACGGCAGCACCGTGCACCTCGGCCACGTCAGCGCCCTGGTGAACACCGGCAACGACCGGACCGGCCTGGACTTCGCCCGCCTGGGGCCCATCAAGTGGTACCGGCCGCTCGACGACCTGGAGGCGCTGGGGCACTACTACAACAACCGCGGGTACGACCTGCTGGAGGACGCGCGCGAGGAGGGCGGGGCGCCCGACTGGGCGGCGGCGGAGCGGCTCTTCCGGCTCGCCGTGGCGGTGAAGCCGGGCTTCGCCCGCGCCTGGAACAACCTCGGCATCGCGGCGGCGCGGCAGGGGCGGCGCGACGACGCCGTCGGCGCCTACCGCGAGGCGACCCGCCTCGACCCGACGCTGTCGGCGGCGCACGCCAACCTGGGCGCCGTCTGGCTGCAGGCCGGCGACCTGCCCGCCGCGCTCCGGGAGCTGGGCCGCGCCGCCGAGCTCGATCCGAAGGGCGCGGACATCCAGTACAACCTGGCGGTGGCCCGCCTCCGCAGCGGCGACCGGCCCGGCGCGCTCCAGGCGCTGCGGCGCGCCATCTCGCTGCGGGCCTCCTACCCGGGCGCCCGGGCGCTCCTGGAGCGGCTCGCCCCGGGCTCGCCGGGCGCGGGCGGCGGCTGAGCCCCTCGCCCCGGTCCCGCGCCACGCCCCACGCCGGCCCACCCGTCCCGCCACCGAGGCCGCATGCTCCCCTCTCCCGACGACCAG
>JAJYAW010000030.1 GCA_021779335.1 Myxococcales bacterium
CCCAGCGCCGCCAGCGCGGCCGCCCGGGCCGCGTCGCGCCGGATCCCGGTCACCCGGTCGCCGCGGGCCACCAGCGCCCTCGCCAGCGCGGTCCCCAGCCACCCGCAGCCCGCCACCAGGACGTGCACGGGTCAGCCGTGGACCTTCCCGCCGAACGCCCGCATCCAGCGCTCCTCGTCCGCCGAGAGCGCCCCCTTCTCGAGCGCGGCCAGGTTCTCCCGGAGCTCCTTCACGTCCCTCGGGCCGGTCAGCGCCAGGTCCACGTGCGGCGAGGAGAGGCAGAAGCGGTAGCAGTCGCCCGCCGTCATGACCGGCCCGGTCCAGCCGCGCGGCGCGGCGAGCAGCTTGCCCCAGGAGGTGGCCGTGTAGGCGACGACCGCCGGGTGGCGCCGCTCGAGGTGCGGGAAGATGTCGAGCTCGGCCCCGGGGTGGGCGGCGTTGTACCGGATCATGAGCGCGTCGAGCGGCGAGTCCGCGGCGAGCCGGCCGGCCCGCGGCCGGTCGTGGATGGAGACCGCCAGCGCCCTCACCTTGCCCGACTCGCGCAGCCGGACCAGCTCCTCGATCATCCCCTCGGACCAGCGGGACATCTTGCCGAGCCAGTAGAGCTGGAGCACGTCCAGGTAGTCCGTCCCCAGCACCAGCCGCGCCCGATCGACGTACTTCGAGAGCTGCCAGGGGAAGACGGCCAGGGTGGGGCCGCCGGCCACCACGTAGCGCGCCCGGTCCCGCTGGAGCGCGCGCCGCAGCGAGCCGGTCATCCTGGTGGCCCGCACGTTCCAGAAGACGTACTGGATCCGCTCCAGTGCCTCCTCCACCCCCGCCTCGTCCAGGCCGTAGCTCCCCGCCAGCCCGAGCCGGAACATGGCCCGCTGGCCCAGCGCCGGGACGTCGCGCCGCGTGAAGTCGCCGCTCATGACCCCTCCCTCTCCCTGGGCCGCCGAGCGCATCGCCTAGCCCCTCCCCAGGGCCGCCGAGACCATGGCCTGCGCCTCCTCCAGGATCCGCCGGAGGTGGGCCTCGTCGCGGAAGGACTCCGCGTAGATCTTGTAGACGTCCTCGGTCCCGGACGGGCGGGCGGCGAACCAGCCGTCGGCGGCCGTCACCTTGAGCCCCCCGATCTCCGCGTCGTTGCCGGGCGCGCGGGTCAGCTTGGCGGTGATGGGCTGCCCGGCCAGCGTGCTGGCCGTGACCGCCTCCGGCGAGAGCCGCTTCAGGACCGCCTTCTGGGCCGGCGTGGCGGCGGCGTCGACGCGCGCGTAGACGGGCGCGCCCAGGTCGGCCACGAGCTCCCGGTAGCGCACGCCCGGATCGCGCCCGCCGCGGGCGGTGATCTCGGCGGCCAGCAGGTCCATCACCAGGCCGTCCTTGTCGGTGGTCCAGGCCGAGCCGTCGCGCCGCAGGAACGAGGCCCCCGCGCTCTCCTCGCCGGCGAAGCCGATGGCGCCGCCGAGCAGCCCCTCCACGAACCACTTGAAGCCCACCGGCACCTCCACCAGGCGGCGCCCCAGCCGCCGGGCCACCCGGTCGATGAGGGCCGAGGAGACCAGCGTCTTGCCGACGCCGGCCGCGGCGGGCCAGCCCGGGCGGTGGGAGAACAGGTGGTCGACGGCCACCGCCAGGAAGTGGTTGGGGTTCATGAGGCCCGCCGAAGGCGTGACGATGCCGTGCCGATCGGCGTCGGCGTCGTTGCCGAAGGCCAGGTCGAAGCGGTCCTTCAGCCCCACCAGGCTGGCCATGGCGTACGGCGAGGAGCAGTCCATGCGGATGCGCCCGTCGTGGTCCAGCGGCATGAAGGCGAAGCGCGGGTCGATGGTCGGGTTGGTGACGGTGACGTCCAGGCCGAGCAGGTCGCTGATGACCGGCCAGTAGGGGGCGGCCGCGCCACCCAGCGGATCGGCGCCGAGCCGGAGCCCGGCCCCGCGGATGACGTCCAGGTCCAGGACGCTGCCCAGGTCCTGCACGTAGGGCGTGACGTAGTCGCGCTCCCGGGTGGTGGCGGCGCGGCGCGCCTGGGCGTACGGGAGGCGCCGCACCGCGGCGTTGCCGCCGGCCAGCAGCTCGTTGGCCCGCCGCTCGATCCAGCCGGTCACGTCGGCGCCGGCCGGGCCGCCGCTGGGCGGGTTGTACTTGATGCCGCCGTCCTCCGGCGGGTTGTGGCTCGGCGTGATGACGAGGCCGTCGGCCCGCCGGGCGGTCCGCCCGCGGTTCCAGGCCAGGATGGCGTGGGAGATGACCGGCGTCGGCACCGGCGCGCCCCCGGCCGAGACGACCACCTCCACGCCGTTGGCGGCCAGCACCTCCAGCGCCGTCCGCTCGGCCGGGGCCGACAGCGCGTGGGTGTCGGCGCCCAGGAAGAGCGGGCCGTCGATGCCCTGGCCCGCGCGGTGCTCGGCGGTGGCCTGGGCCACGGCCAGGATGTGCGCCTCGTTGAAGGACCGCCGCAGCGACGTGCCGCGGTGGCCGGAGGTGCCGAAGGCGACGCGCTCGGCCGGGTTGGCGGGGTCCGGCCGCTCCGCCTGGTAGCGCCGCAGGAGGTCGGCCACGTCGACCAGGATCTCGGGGGGGGCCGGCTTGCCGGCGAGCGGGTGGGCCATGGAGGGGAGTCTAGCCCGGGGCAGGAGGCGCGCCGCCGGCTTCCCGGGGTACCATCCCCGGCGTGCTGCCGATCCTGGTCATCGTCGCTGCCCTGGCGACCGGCGGGCCGCCGCCCCCCTCCCCCTTCGCGGCCCTGGAGCCGGGGCTCGACCTGGCGCTGCTGCCCGGCCCTCCCACCGTCGAGGGCGACGGCCTCATCGCGGTGGTCCGCATCGACCCCGCCCGCTTCCGGGTGGAGCTGCTCAACGCCTCGGCCCCGGGCGAGGGGCGGCCGCGCAGCGTGCGCGAGTGGGCCTTCCGCGCCGGCGCCTCGGCCGCCATCAACGCCAGCCTCTACCAGGAGGACTGGCGCACCGCGGTGGGGCTGATGCGCTCGAGCCGCCACGTCAACCACGCCAGGGTCGGCAGGGATCGCGCGGTGCTGGCCTTCGACCCGGTGGTCTCGGGCGTGGCCCCGGTGCGCATCATCGATCGCGACTGCGAGGCGCTGGAGCCGGCCGTCAAGGCCTACGCCGGGCTGGTCCAGTCCATCCGCATGGTGAGCTGCCAGCGAGTCGGCGTCTGGGCCCCCTCCGGGCGCCGCTTCTCCACCGCCGCCGTGGGCGTCGACGGGGCGGGGCGGCTCCTCTTCATCCACGCCCGCTCCCCCTGGCCGGTCCACGAGCTCGTGGCGGCGCTGCTGGCGGCGCCCATCGACCTGCGCCAGGCCATGTACGTGGAGGGCGGCCCGGAGGCGCAGCTCTACGTGCGCGGCGGCGGGACGGAGCTGTCGCGCGTCGGCGCCTCGGAGCACGGCCTCGATCTCGGCGCCGCCAACCTGCCGGTGCCCAACGTGCTGGCCGTGGTGCGGCGCGGCCCCTGAGGCGGCCGCCCCCTCAGGCGGCGGGCCCCGCCAGGGCGCCGCGCCGCTCGAGCCGGAAGGCCCCCACCATGGCGGCCAGCTCCTCGGCCTGGGCGGAGAGCTCGGAGGCGGCCGACGACGACTCCTCCGCGGAGGCGGCGTTCTGCTGGGTCACCTTGTCCATCTCGGTGACGGCGCCGCTCACCTGCTCGATGCCGCCCGACTGCGCCTTGGCCGCCGCGGCGATCTCCGAGACCAGGTCGGAGACCTGGCCGACGCCGGCCACGATCTCGCCCAGCTTGCCGGCCACCTGCCTGGCGGTGGCCTCGCCCTCGCCCGCCTGCCGGACCGACTCGCCGATGAGCCCCTCGGTCTTGCGGGCCGCCTCCTTGGAGCGGAGGGCCAGGCTACGGACCTCCTCGGCCACCACGGCGAAGCCCCGGCCGGCGTCGCCGGCGCGGGCCGCCTCCACCGCGGCGTTGAGCGCCAGCAGGTTGGTCTGGAAGGCGATCTCGTTGATGTCCTTGATGATCTGCGCGGTGCCCTCGGCGGCGGCGCGGATCTTCCCCATGGCGCCCTGCATCTGGGTCACCGCCGCGGCGCCGTCGGTGCCCGCCGCGCGCGCGGAGCCGGCCAGGCCGTTGGCGCGCTGGGCGCTGGCGGCGGCCTGCCGGGTGACGCCGGAGACGGCCTCGATGGCGGCGGTGGTCTGCTGCAGCGCCGAGGCCTGCTGCGAGGCGCCGCTGGCCACCGCCTGCGACGACGCGGCGATCTGCGTGGCGGCGCCGGAGACCTGGTCCACCGCCTCGGCCACCTGGACCAGGGCGTCGTGGAGCGCCTCGGCGGTGGCGTTGACGGCCTCCTTGATGCGGGCGTGATCGCCCTGGTACCGGCCCTTGACGCGCGCCCGGAGGTCGCGCCGCGCCAGCGCCTCGAGGGTGCCGGAGGCCTCCTCGACGGGGGCGATGACGGCGTCGAGCGTGGCGTTGACCCCGTCGACGATGCGCGCGAACTCGCCGCGGTGCTGGCCCACGTCGGCGCGCGTCTGGAGCTGCCCGGCCACCGCCGCGCCGGCCAGCCGCTGCACGTCGGTGGTGAGCCGCCCGATGGCGTCCAGGCAGCCGTTGAGGTGGTCGCGCAGCCGCACGAAGTCGCCCTGGTACGCGTCGGTGATGCGCGGCGGGATGCGCCCCTGGGAGAGGTCCTCCACGTAGCGAGCCGCCACGCCGAGCGGCCCGAGGACCGCGTCCAGCGTCCGGTTGAAGCCGTCCACGACGCGGCGGAAGTCGCCCTGGTGACGGGCCGCGTCGGCGCGGGTGGAGAGCCGCCCCTCCACGCCGGCCTGCGCCAGGAGGTCGGCGTCGGCCACCAGCGCCGTCACCGCGTCGGCGCAGAGGTTCAGGCTGGCCTTGAGCCGGCCGAAGTCGCCGGCCCAGGCCTCCTCGATCCGGGCCGGGACCTGCCCGTGCGAGACCTGCTCCACGAAGGCGGACGCCAGGCCGAGCGGGCCGATGACGGCGTCGAGGGTGGCGTTGATCCCCTCCACCAGCCGGCGGAAGTCCCCCTGGTGGCGCGACGCGTCGGCGCGCACCGAGAGCCGCCCCTCGACCCCCGCCCGCGCCAGCATGGCGGAGTCGTCCAGCAGCGCCTGCACGGTGTCGATGCACTCGTTGAGCGCGGTGCGCAGCAGGTCGAGCTCCCCCTGGGCCGGCGCCTCGTCGCGCGGCGGCAGCTGGCCCTGGGCGATGGCGCTGACGCAGGTGATGGTGGCGCGCAGCGGCCGCTCCAGGGCGTCGAGCGTGT
Organism: Myxococcales bacterium; assembly: GCA_021779335.1. Lineage (GTDB taxonomy): Bacteria > Myxococcota > Myxococcia > Myxococcales > Anaeromyxobacteraceae > JADKCZ01. The sequence continues at coordinate 5,243 of JAJYAW010000030.1, forward strand.
CGTTGACGCCGACCACCAGCGGCCGGAAGTCGGGGTGGTTGGCCGCCGGCTCGCCCCGCGCGCCGAGCCGGCCCTGGCGGATGCCCTCGGTGATCCCGCCGAGCGTGGCGTGCAGCCGCTGGATGGCGCGGCGCACCGTCCGCGAGATGGCGATGGCGGCCAGGCCGACCAGGCCCGCCAGGCCCAGGACGCCGGCCAGCACGAGCGCCATGCCCAGGCCGGTGCGGCGATCGGTGGCGCTCTCCAGGTCGAAGACGGAGTTCTCCAGCACGTCCTCCATCGCCGCGACCGCCTGCCGGTGCTCGGCGAAGGCGGCGCGCCCCCGGTCCATGGCCTCCAGCGACTTGAAGGCGTCGGCGTCCTCCATCGCCTTGAGGAGCTGGGCGCCGGCCTGGAAGATCCGCTCGCCGGTGGCCTCCACCGGCGCCAGGGCCTGCCGCTCCTCCGGCCGGAGCTCGACCCTGGCCCACTCCGCCTTGGCCCGGTCGAAGTGGTCCCTGGCCTGGGCCAGGTCCCGGGCCAGGTCCGCCCGCTTGGCGGCGTCGTACTCCTGGGAGGCCCGCAGGATGTCGAGCCAGGCCTCCACCGCGTACAGCGTGGGCGGCGCCACGTCGGCGACGAGCTCCTTGCGCTGGACGATGCTCCGGTAGATGGCGCCGTTCACCTGGGTGGCGCGCAGCGGGAACCAGGTGAGGAGGAAGACCAGCACCAGGCCGCCGACCGCCAGCCCGGCGAGGGCGCGCAGCGCGGTGACGAGCGGAAGGCGTTCCAGGAAGGCGCGCATCGAGACTCCACGGTTGGGCCAGGTCCCTGCACAACGCAGGATCCGCGCCACCCGGGGCCCGGCGAACCCGCTGGCGCGGCGGTGGTTTCCGCCGCACCAGGCCCCCGGGTCCCGGCTCGGCCTGGACCCGGGTGCGCTCGGACCGGGTGGGCGGCGCGCCGCCGGGGGCCGCTCGGCGGGCGCCCTACCCCTCGGCCAGGCCCGACAGCCCCTGCCAGCGGAGGAGCGCCGGGCCGGCCAGGGCGAAGGGCATGAGCACGAGCCCGTAGCGACCGGCCTCCTCCCAGCACAGCAGCACGCGCGCGTGGAAGTGGACCGGGGGCGCCTCGTCGAGCTCCACCTCGAGGAGCGCCCCCTCCGGCAGCGGCGCCCTCCCCTGGAGCACGAGCTGGTGCCGGGCGAAGCCGGTGACGGCGTAGCGCACGCCCCCCACCCGGACGGCCACGGCGCGCCCGGGCGCGCGGCTCGGCGGCGGCGTGGGCGCCTCCAGGAGGGCGCGGTCGGGCGGCGACACCTCGCGCTCGAAGGCCGCCACGAAGCCCGGCACCACCTCGATGGCGCGGAGGAGCGCCTCCGTCTCGGCCTGATCGAGCTGCTGGATGGCGGCGACGTCGTCGGTCCCGACGTGGCTCCGGTCGTCGAGGAGCCGCACCAGCCGATCGCAGAGCGCCACGGTCCTCACCATCTCCGGGTGCTGCGCCCCGGCGAGGTCGTCGCCGTGGTGGAGGGTGATGGACTCCTGGAGGATCGGCGGCAGCCCCCACTTCCTGGCCAGCACGGCGCCCAGCGCCACGTGGTGGTTGTCCACCACCGCCTCCCAGAACCGCGAGGGCATGGGGCGCGGGTGGCGGGCGCCGCGGGCGAGCCGCTCCAGGCACTCCAGCGCGAGCACCTTGCCGAAGTCGTGCAGCAGGCCGCAGGCGAAGGCGTCGTCCACCGGCAGCCGGCGCGGCCGCGCCACCTCGCGGGCCAGCACGGCCGTGGCCACCGCGTCGTGCCAGACGCTGCGGCGCAGGAGCGCCAGCGGCCCCCGCGCCAGGGCGTGGCCCGAGAGGGCCGAGGCGAAGGCGATGCGCGAGAGCTCGCCGGCGCCGATGCGGGCCACCGCCTGCGGCACCGAGGCCACCGGCCCGCCCCGCGCGAAGACGGCGGAGTTGGCGCAGCGGAGGGCGTCGGCGGCCAGCGCCTGATCCGAGCCCACCAGCCGGGCCAGCTCGTCGAGGCCGAAGTCCCCGCCGCCGACGAGCCGCTCGATCTTCAGGGCCACCGCCGGGTAGGGCGGGATCTCCACGGCGTCGCGCGCCACCAGGTCCGCGATGGCGGCGTCGAGATCGACCTCGGCGCTCCAGGCGCCGGCGCTGGCGGAGAGCCCCTGGCCCACTCAGGCCTCCGCCGCGGCCGAGGCGACGATCTCCTTCCAGCGGTCCAGGGCGGCGCCGGAGAGGGCGTAGGGCTGCACCAGCATCGTGAAGCCGCCCTGGTCGGGCCAGGCCAGCTTCACCGAGGCGAAGCCGGTCAGGGGCGGAACGCACTGGACCTTCATCTCCAGCAGCAGGTTCTCCGGCACCGGGGCGGCGCCGTTGACCATGAAGTGGGTCGAGGCCACGCCCAGGATCTTGTAGGCGGCCGGCTTGCCCCCCACCGAGAGGACCACCGGCCAGGGCGGCGGCGCGGGCTCGCCGTCCCGCTTCCTGGGCGGCGGCGGGGTCGCCACCAGCGACCTGGCGCCGGCGCCCTTCCAGACGTCGGGGGTCTCGAAGGAGGCCACGAAGGACGGGAGCTGCGTCAGGGCCCGGGAGACGAGCTCGCCCTCGTGGCCGTGCAGGAACGCGGCCGCGCCCAGGTCCTCGGGCGAGAGGTGGGTGCGGTCGCCGAGCATGGCGATCACCTCGTCGACCGCCACCACCAGGTCCACCATCTTGCGATCGGCGGCGGCGCTGGTGGCGTCGGCGTGGTGGAGCGAGATGACGTCGGCCATGACCGGGGGCAGGTCCCAGCGGGCCGCCATGACCACGCCGAGCTCGACGTGGTAGCGGTCCACGATCTCGGTCCACTCGGCCTCGGTCTTCGGGGCGAAGTCCTCCCGCCGGTGCAGCAGCTCCTCGATGCAGGCCAGGGCCACCACCTTGCCGAAGTCGTGGAGCAGGCCCGCCGAGAAGGCCTCGTCGGGCGCCAGGCCGCGCCCCTTGCCGAGCACCTGGCAGAGCGCGGCGCTGGCCAGCGAGTCCATCCAGACCTTGCGCCGCAGCGGGGCGAGCACCCCGCCGGCGCCGACGGCGGCGCCCAGGCCGAAGGCCAGGGCCAGGCGCGCCACGTCCTTGGCGCCGATGCGGGCCACCGCGGCCTTCACCGAGTTGACCGGCGCGCCGCGCGCGTACATGGCGGAGTTGGAGACGCGCAGCACGTCGGCGGAGAGGACCTGGTCCGAGCTGACCAGCTTGGCGAGCTCGTCGAGCCCGTAGTCGCCGCCGCGGATGAGCTTCTCGATCTTGAAGGCGACGGCGGGGTACGGCGGGACCTTGACCGCCCCGCGTGAGACCAGGTCGACGATGGCCTGGTCGAGATCGAACGGTACCGCCGTGGACATCGTGGTCGTGCTCCCAGCGAGACGTTGGCTGCGTGCGGCGGCCCGGCGCGCGGTGAGGCGGGCCGGGGAGGCCAGGCGCCGCAGTGTACCATCCGGCGGCCCGCGCACGGGCGCTGCGCTCGCGCCGGCCCCATCCCCCTCGACGACGGCGAGGGTGTATCATCCGCGGGCCGCCTGCAAGCCACCGAGGCCACCGTGTTCAGCGTCACCGCCGCCACCGCGCCCCGCCCCGCCGCCGACCGGTACCGGACGGCCGACGGCGTCGAGCGCTCGCCGGAGGAGCCGCTGCTCCCGGCCGACAGGGTCTCGCTCTCCAGCGAGGCGAGGGGGGCGCTGCGCCGCGCCGGCGAGCCGGCCGGGCGGCGGCCAGGCGACGGCGCGCGGCTCGACGCCGACCAGCAGCGCCAGCTCACGGACCTCCGGCAGCGCGACGCCCACGTCCGGCAGCACGAGGCGGCCCACCAGGCGGCCGGGGGCGACCTGACCGGCCCGGCCTCCTTCAGCTACGAGCAGGGGCCGGACGGCCGCAGCTACGCCGTGGGCGGCGAGGTGCCCGTCCAGGCCCGCTCCGGCAGGACCCCCGACGAGACCATCGCCATCGCCCGCCGCGTCCGGGCCGCCGCGCTGGCCCCGTCCGATCCCTCCTCCGCCGACCTGGCGGCGGCCGCGGCGGCCACCCAGGTGGAGCTGCAGGCCTTGCAGCAGAAGCAGCAGCTCACCGCCCGGGCGGCGTCCCGCGGCGCTCCGGCGAGCGGCGCGGCCCCGGCCGGGCCGGCCCAGCCCATCACCACGCCCCGGGCCAACCTGGAGCGGCTCATCGTGCGGGCGCCGGAGGCCGAGCAGTTCATGTGAGCCCGGCCGCCGGCGCGGCGGCCCACGGGCTACACTCCCGGCATGCCACCCCGCGACGACCGCGCCCAGGCGCTCACCGCCCTCCCGCTGCTGCTGGCGCTCACCGCCGCGCTGCTGGCCACCCTCCTCCTGCCGCGCCCGGCGGCCTGCCTCCCGCCGCCGCCGCCGCTGGCCGGCCCGCCCGGCGTCCTCCGGCCCGCGCCGCTCGTCTCGCGCGGCTGCCCGGTGGGCGCCTCCTCGCGCGGCGGCGATCTGCTGGTGGACGGGGTCTACCGGGCCGCCTCCTGGGGCGGCGGCCACCCCACGCCGGAGCGGCCGGCCTGGGCCGCCATCCAGCTGCCGCCCGGGCTCACCCGCGTGCTGGTCTCCTGGACCTCCTCCCACAACCACGACTACTTCGAGCAGTTCTACGGCGCCCCGCGCGACTACCGCATCGAGACCAGCGCCGACTCGACCGACGGCGCCGACGGCACCTGGCGGACGGCCGTCGAGGTGAGGGACAACCCGGCCCGGACCCGGGCCCACGCCATCCCCTTCGCGGGGCAGCGCTGGGTGCGCCTCACGGTCACCCGGCTGCCGGCGAAGGTGAACCCCTGGGGGCTGTTCCTCGACGAGCTCGAGGTGCACGACCTCTCCCGCGGCGGCGACGACGTGTGGGTCTTCCTGGGCGACTCCATCGGCGCCGAGGTCTTCGACCGGGCGCCCGACCACCAGCCCGCCTTCGACCGCTGGGTGGAGCGCGCCCACCCCGCCTACACGCCGCTCATGGTGAACGCCGGCCTGCCGCGGCTGCGGAGCTGGGAGGCGGTCGACCGGGTCGACGAGGTGCTGGCGCTCAACCCGGACGCCAGGGTCGTGGCCGTGACCATCGGCTCCAACGACGGCGACCTCGCCAGGCTCCGCGCCGCGCTCCTCGGCATCGTCGGGAAGATCAAGGCCGCCGGCAAGATCCCGCTGCTGGCGCGCATCCCCTTCCAGACCAAGTACGGCCAGGACTACGTGGCGGTGAAGAACGAGGTGGTGGACGAGGTGGTGCGCCAGGAGGGGCTGCTGCCCGGCCCCGATCTGTACGCCCTCTTCAAGGCCCACCCCGGGGAGCTGGCCGACGGGCTGCACCCCGACGGCCCGGGCGCGGTGGCCATGCAGCGGGCCTGGGCCGAGGCGGCCGGGCCGCTCTATGCGCCGCCGGCGGCCGGGGGGGCCCCGTGAAGAGGAAGATCCTGCTCCTCGGCGCCGGCGAGCTCGGCAAGGAGTTCACCATCGCGGCCCAGCGGCTGGGCCAGACGGTCATCGCGGTGGACGCCTACGACGGGGCGCCGGCCCAGCAGGTGGCCCACGGGCGCGAGGTCATCTCGATGCTCGACGGCGCCGCCCTCGACGCGGTGGTGGCCCGGCACCGACCGGATCTGATCGTCCCGGAGATCGAGGCCATCCGCACCGAGCGGTTCTACGAGTACGAGCGGCAGGGCATCCAGGTGGTGCCGAGCGCCCGCGCCGCCAACTTCACCATGAACCGCAAGGCCATCCGCGATCTCGCGGCGCGGGAGCTCGGCCTCAAGACCGCCCGCTACGCCTACGCCGCCTCGCCCGGGGCGTTCCGCGCCGCGGTGGCCGAGGTCGGCCTGCCCTGCGTGGTGAAGCCGCTCATGAGCTCGTCCGGCAAGGGGCAGAGCGTGGTCCGGACAGAGGCCGACGTCGAGCGGGCCTGGCAGTACGCCATGACGGGCACCCGGGGCGACCTGAAGGAGGTCATCGTGGAGGCCTTCGTCCACTTCGACTCCGAGATCACGCTCCTCACCGTGACCCAGCGGGCCGGCCCGACGCTCTTCTGCCCGCCCATCGGCCACCGCCAGGAGCGCGGCGACTACCAGGAGTCCTGGCAGCCGCACGCCATGGACGCGGCCCACCTGGCCGAGGCGCAGGCCATGGCGGCCCGGGTCACCTCCGCCCTCGGCGGCGCCGGGCTGTGGGGCGTGGAGTTCTTCCTCTCGGCGCGCGACGGCGTCTTCTTCTCGGAGCTCTCGCCCCGCCCGCACGACACCGGCATGGTGACGCTGGCCGGGACGCAGCCGCTCTCCGAGTTCGAGCTCCACCTCCGGGCGGTGCTGGGGCTCCCCATCCCGCCGCCGGAGCTCCTGCGGGCCGGCGCCAGCGCCGTCATCCTGGCCACGCGGGACGGCGTGCCCTCCATCTCGGGGCTGGACCAGGCCCTCGGGGCGCCGGGCGTGGACGTGCGCCTCTTCGGCAAGCCGACCACCCGCCCCCACCGGCGCATGGGCGTGGCGCTGGTGAGCGCGCCGCTCGGCACCGACCCGGCGGCCCTGGTGGCGCAGGCGCGCGCGGTGGCGGCCCGGATCAAGGTGGACTGACCGGCCGGCGGCGGCCGCGCCCCGCCCTGCCCGGGGCGAGGCGCGGTGGCCTGGTCCGACCTGCCCGCACGGGCACCCACCTCGTTGACGGCGCGCACGACCCGCCTCGACGGATCATGGTAGGCCCATTCCATGAGCCTCTCCAGGAAGGACCGCCCCGCCGCGCCGTCCACGCCCGCCAACGCCCCGGCCCTGTCGACGGCGGCCGACGCACCGGACGCCGCCTTCGCCGCCGCGCTGGCCGTGGCGCCGGAGGCCCTGGCCACGGCCGGGGCGCCGGCCACGGCCGAGGAGGCCCTGGCCGGCGAGAAGGTGCGGGCTCACTTCGCCCTCAACCACCCGGGGCCGGCCTCCTTCCCCAGCATCGCCCTGCGCATCCTCGAGCTGGTGCGCTACCAGGACGTCAACCTCAACGAGCTGTCGAAGTACATCCGCATGGACGGCGCGCTGGCCGCCGGCCTGCTGGCGCTGGCCAACTCGGCGGTCTACCGCGGCGTCAAGCACATCGACACCGTCAAGGACGCGGTGGCCCGCATCGGCCTCGGCGAGGTGGCCAAGCTCACCGCCGCCATCTCCACCCGCTCGCTCTACGGCGCCGAGGAGCTCTCCGAGTTCCAGCGCTTCGCCCCGGTCTGGCGCGTCCTCTTCTTCCACGCCGCCACGGTGGCCCGCGCCGCGGCCGAGCTCTCGAGGCAGAAGGTGCCGGCCGGCCAGGGGTCGGAGCAGGTCTTCATGGCCGGCCTGCTGCACGACGTGGGCAAGTCGGTGGCCCTGCGCTCGCTGGCGGCGCTGGAGGCGGGCGGCAAGCTCGCGCCCAGCACCGACGCGACCGTGACGCGGCTGCTCCACCAGGTCCACGTGGCGGTGGGGGCCGAGATGCAGCGCAAGGTCTGGAACCTGCCGCCCCTCTTCGCCGACGTGGCGGCGCACCACCACGACGGCGCCGTCGCGCCGGGCGACACCGCCGCCACCGTCCAGCTCGTGCGGCTGGTCTCCGCCTTCGACCTGCTGCGGTCCGAGCCGGAGGTCCTCCCGTCCGCCGGGGCCGAGATCCTGGCCAGCGCGCGCGCCCTCTCGCTCTCGCCCGCCAAGGTGGCGCTGGTCGGCCCCGCGCTCGACGAGGCGGAGGACTGGGTGGGGATGCTCTTCGGCGGCGGCGGCGCATGACCCGGCTCACCGCCGCCCTCGCCCTGCTCCTCGCCGCCGCGCCCGCGGCCCCCGCCACCCCGGCGCCCGTCCGGCTCGACGGCCCGCGGCTGGCCGCGCTCAAGGCCCGCGCCATCGGCCCGGCCACCATGGGCGGCCGGATCGTCGACGTGGCGGTCGACCCCGCCGACCCGGAGACCTTCTACCTGGCGCACGCCACCGGCGGCCTCTTCAAGACCTCGAACGGCAGCGACACCTTCACCCCGCTCCTCGACGGCGAGGCGGCCCTTTCGGTGGGCGCGGTGGCGGTCTCACCGGCCGACCCGCGCGTGGTCTGGGTCGGCACCGGCGAGGACACCGACCGGAACAGCGCCGGCTTCGGGAAGGGGGTGCTCCGCTCCGAGGACGGCGGCGCCACCTGGGCCGGGGCGGGCCTGCCGGGCAGCCGGGCCATCGGACGCATCATCGCCGACCCGGCCGACCCGAGGGCCGCCTGGGCCTGCGCCGCCGGAGACCAGTGGGGCCCGGGCGGGGAGCGGGGCGTCTACAGGACCGCCGACGGCGGCCGGACCTGGACCCGCCAGCTCGCGGCCGCGGCGCCGCACGACCGGGCGGTGGGCTGCGCCGACCTGGCCATCGACCCGGCCGACGCCAGGGTGCTCTACGCCGCCCTCTACGCCCGACGCCGCACCCCCTGGTCGTTCACCGCCGGCCCCGCCGCGACCGGCGGCGCCGACGTGGGCGGCCTCTGGAAGACCGCCGACGGCGGCGCCACCTGGAGCAAGCTGGGCGGCGGCCTCCCGTCGCGGACCGGGAACATCGGCCTGGCGGTGGCCGCCGGCAACCCCGCGGTGGTGATGGCGGTGGTCCAGAGCGACGAGGGGGGCACCTCCTCCATCGACGAGGTGCGCAGCCGGGCCGGCGGCGTCTTCCGGAGCGAGGACGGCGGCCGGACCTGGACCCGCCAGTCGCCGCTCGACCCGCGCCCGTTCTACTTCAGCCAGATCCGGATCGACCCCATCAACGACCGGCGGGTCTACGTGCTGGGCTACATGCTCAGCGTCTCGGACGACGCCGGCCGGTCCTTCCGCGAGGACCTGTTCCAGAAGGTCCACCCCGACTGCCACGCCCTGGCCATCGTCCCGGGCGCCGCGCCGCGCCCGCCGCCCGCCG
>JAJYAW010000427.1 GCA_021779335.1 Myxococcales bacterium
CGGGCTGAGCGCCGGGGCGCGGCCCGCGGGGCCCTGGCGCCGTGTCGCCGCTGTCGGCCGGCGCCGGCGGCGGGCGGGTCACCGCCCCCGCGGTGGAGAGCGGCGCAGCCCCGGTGGCCGGGAGCCGGAGCGTGAAGCGGGTGCCCCGGCCCGGCGCGGTCTCGAGCGTGATGGTCCCGCCGTGGCGCTGGACGATGCCGTAGACCACCGAGAGCCCCAGCCCCGTGCCCTTCTCCTTGGTGGTGAAGAAGGGATCGAAGATCTTGGACTGGAGCTCGACCGGGATGCCGGGGCCGGTGTCGGCGATGGCCACCTCCACCACCCGGCCGTCGTCGCTGGCGCCCAGGGTGACGCCGAGCCGCCCGCCCTGCGGCATGGCCTCCATGGCGTTCATGGCCAGGTTGACGAAGGCCTGGCGCAGCTCGCCGAAGTCGGCGTGGACCGGCGGGACGGGCGCCAGCCGGGTCTCGACCCGGTGCCCCTGCAGCTGCGCCTGGTGCCCGACGAGCTGGAGCGACTCCTGCACCACCTTCTCCAGGTCCACGTCGCGCAGCTGCAGCGGCCGCTCGCGGGCGAAGTCGAGCAGGTTGCGGACGATGGCGCGGCAGCGCTCGGTCTCGCGCTGCACCAGCCCCAGGTTCTTCACCATGGAGGCGCGCTGCCCCGCGTCCGGCACGGCGGTCTCGGCCTCGCGCGCCAGCAGCTTGGAGAAGGTGAGGATGCCGGCCAGCGGGTTGTTGATCTCGTGGGCGATGGAGGCGGCCAGCTGGCCGAGGGAGGAGAGCTTCTCGCTCTGCACCAGCACGGCCTGGGCGCGCTTCAGGTCGTCGGTGCGCTCCTCCACCTTGTGCTCCAGGTCCTGGTTGAGCTGCTTGAGGTCCCCCTCGACCCGGCGCAGCGAGGAGGTCATCTCGTTGAAGGAGGTGGCCAGCACGCCGAGCTCGCCCCGGTTGACGATCCGGATCTCGACGTCGAGCTGGTCCCGGGCCACGCGGCGCGTCCCCTCCAGGAGGGCCGCCACCGGGCCGACCACCCGCCGCTGGGCGAAGACCACCAGCAGCCCGCCCACCAGCACCAGCCCCAGCGCCACGAAGGCGGTGCTCTCCTGGCGGAAGGTGGTGAGCCGCTCGTCGGCCTCCCGGAGCGAGAGGGTCACGTCGATGAGGCCGAGCACCTGCTCCGTCCGCGTGTGCCGGTGGCAGGTGGCCGAGCCGCAGCGGTCCTCGTTGTAGACGGGCGTGACCAGGCCGAGGGCGCGGTGGCCGCCCTCCAGCACGATGCGGCTGCGCCCCTCCAGCGTCTGGTTCGAGAGGGGCCGGGGCCCCGCGTGGCAGGCGGTGCAGGTCTCCTCCTGGCGGCCGATGATCCGGCCGATGTCGGACGGGATGGTGGAGAAGGTGACCCGCCCCTGCTTGTTGACCATCCGGACCCGGTCGACCCCCGGCTGGCGGCCGATGGTGGTGATGGTCTCGTAGGCGGCCGCGCGGTGGTCCTCCAGCATGGCCCGGGTGGTGGCGCTGCGGATGGTCTCGCTGAAGAGGGCGGCGCCGGAGGTGGCCTGGGAGACGAGGATCTGGCGGATGCCGTGCTCCACCGCGGCGAAGATGAGCGCCACGCCCAGCATGAGCAGCGCGGTGACGCCGAGGAGCTGGGTGGAGAGCCGCTGGTGCCAGGGGATGGCGGGCGCCGCGGCCCGGTGAGGCGGCGACTCCGGCGCCTCCGCCGCGGCGGCGCGCGTCGAGCGGTCGAGCGGCGCTGGGATCGGCGGCCCTGGCATCTCCGAGTCTCCCCTCCACGTCACGGCTGGGCCGAGGCTAACACGCCGGGTGAGCGCGCTCCCGTGCGGGCCGCCTCCGCGAGCGTCCCTGTCAGGGAGCTGCGGCGAGTGGTCGCAGCCGCGCCGCCGAGCGGGTATGGTCCCGCGCCGTGGACCAGGGAGTGAACCAGGCTGCGAGCGAGGCAGGGAGCCAGGCCGCGCGCCATGGCGCGCCGGCGCCGCCCGGGAGAGGCGAGCTCTGGGCGCTCTACGCGGGCACGGCCGCGGCCTACGCCGACATGTACGTGACCCAGCCGATCCTGCCGCTCCTCTCGGCCGAGTTCGGCGTCGGTCCGGCGCGCGCCGGGCTCACCGTGAGCGCCGTGGTGCTGGCCATCGCCGGGGCCGCCTCGCTCTACGGCCCGCTCTCCGACGCGCTGGGCCGGCGGCGCGTCATGGCCGGCGCCATGGCGCTGCTGGCCCTGGCCACCCTGGCCTGCGCCTTCGCCCCGTCGCTCGGCGCCCTCGTGGCGCTGCGGGCGCTGCAGGGGCTCTTCGTGCCGGGCATGACGGCCGTGGCGGTGGCCTACGCCGGCGACCGGTTCGCCGCCGCGGAGCTCTCCCGCCTGGTGGGTGGCGTCATCGGCGCGAGCGTGGTGGGCGGGCTGGTCGGGCGGGTCGGGGCCGGCTGGGTGACGGCCCGGCACGGCTGGCGGGCGGCCTTCGTGGTCTTCGCCGGCCTCACGCTGCTGGCCGCCCTCGGCCTGGCGCGCGAGCTCTCCCCGGCCCGCGCCGCGGCCCGCACCGGGTTCGGCGCCGCCACCCGCGGCATGCTGGGCCACCTCTCGGACCCGCGGCTGCTGGGCGCCTTCCTGGTCGGCGCGGCGCTCTTCTTCGGCTGGATCGGGATCTTCACCTACCTGCCCTACCACCTGACCGCGGCCTGGGGGCTCTCCACCGGGCTCGTCTCGTCGGTCTACCTGGTCTACGCGGCGGGCGTGCTGGCGTCGCCGCTGGCGGGCCGCTTCTCCGCCCGCCTCGGGGCGCGGCGGCTCATCGGCTGGGGGCTGGCGGTCGAGGCGCTCGGCATGGCGGCCACGCTGGCCGGCTCGCTGCCGGTGCTCGTCGCCGGGCTGGTGGTGCTGGTCCTGGGCACCTTCACGGCGCAGGCCGTGGTGCCCGCCTTCGTCAACCAGGCGGCCCGGAGCGCCAAGGGGGGCGCCAGCGCGCTCTACCTGACCTTCTACTACCTGGGCGGCACGGCCGGCTCGGTGGTGCCGGGGCTGGCGTGGCAGGCCTGGGGCTGGCCCGGCGTGGTCGGCACCTGCGGCGCCGGCGTGGCGCTCGGGCTGGTGGCCAACGCGACGCTCTGCGGGAGGGAGGCCTAGCGCCCGCTGCTAGCGCCGCCGCCCGCCGCGCCCGCGCCGTCCGCGGTGGCCGTCCGGGCGGGGCGCGCCCGGCTGGCGCTGCGGATGGGGGGCCGAGTGGGCGCTCCCGGGAGGGGGCGGCGGGCGCGCCACGCGCACCACCTCCGGCCTGGGCTGGTCGCGACGCGGTGGGCGATCACCCGGCCCTCCGCCGGCCCGCTGCGGGTGGCCGGTCGGGCGCGGGCCCTGCCGCGGGCC
>JAJYAW010000428.1 GCA_021779335.1 Myxococcales bacterium
TGCCTCCCGGCGGTGGCGGCCGGCTCGACGACCACCGGGGTCCAGGTCACGCCGCTCACCTCGATGGCCCAGGCCATGGCCCAGGGCCTGCCGGGCGGGATGACGGCCGCCAACGTCACGGCGGCCAACGCCGGCGTGGGGAGCTACTTCATGGTGGGTGACATCCTCATGACCGCGCCCATCGACCCGGCGCTGGCCGGCTCGGGCGCGGGCGCCAGCCCGGACGGGAAGGACTACGGGATGTCCATCGCCGCCATGTCGAAGTACGCCGCCACGGTGGGGATGACGAGCTCGTCGTCCGGGATGTTCACGGCCATGACGAAGGACGCGTCGGATGGCGTGATGAACGGGATGATGGGCACCACCTCCATCGCCATGGGCGGGATGGGCGGGGGGATGATGGGTGGCGGGTCGATGATGCCGGCGACCGCCGGAACCGCCGGCCTGTCCACGGCCATGACCGCGTTCCTGGGCTCCGCCATGAACCGGTCGGGGCTCACCGCCGCCGACATGATGACGCTCGTCGGCAAGCTCGCCGCCTCCAGCGGGAAGATCCCGTAGCGGCGGAGCGGTGCGGTAGAATGGGGGCGATGCGCGCCCTCCCGGCCCTCGCCCTCCTCGCCGTCCTCGGCGCGGGGGGCGTGGCCGTCGCCGCCGAGTCCTCCGACCAGCCCGCCGCGCTGGTGGAGCGGCGCGCCCCGCTCCGGCCGCCGCCGGACTTCACCCTGCAGGACTGGCTGGGGGTGGTCACCGGCTTCGCGGCCCCGCCGCCGGCGGTGCCCGCCCCCGAGAAGCGGTACGACTGGCACCTCTTTCCCTTCGTCATCGCCAGCCCGCTCGTCGGGGTCGGGGGAGGGGTCGCCTCGGTCGGGACCTTCCGGCTCGGCGAGCCCCGCAGCACGGGCTACTCCAGCTTCGCCGGCAGCGCCATCGTCACCAGCAACGGGCAGGTCAGCGTCGGCCTGCTCACCGACGTCCGCCTGCCGTCCAACGACTGGTTGCTGGTGGGCGACTGGGGGTGGAGCCACTTCCCCAACCCGGCCTGGGGGGTGGGCGGCGACACCCCGGACTCCAACCGGACCATCGTCGACCGCAAGGAGCTCCGGCTCAACGAGACCGGCTACCGGCGGGTGGTGGGCCACGTCTACGCCGGCGCGGGCTACTTCCTGGACTCGTTCTACGACATCGTCGACCGGCGCGCCGCGCTCGGTGCGGCGACCGCCTTCTCGTCCTACGGCATCGGGACGCAGGGGCGCTCCTTCTCGGCCGGCCTCTCGGCCAACCTCCTGCTCGACACCCGCGACAACCCCGTCAACCCGATGGCCGGGACCTACCTGCTCGCTCGCTACCGCTTCGCGCCCTCCGAGATGGGCGGTGAGACCCGCTGGCACTCGCTCTACCTCGACGCCCGGGCCTACCTCCCGGTGGGAGGTCCCGCCGACACGCTCGCCTTCTGGGCCTTCGCCTGGCGGAGCTCCGGCCGCACCCCGTACCTGCTGCTCCCGGCCATCGGAGGGGACCCGGAGCGCCGCTCCGGGCGCGGCTACATCGAGGCGCGCCACGTCGGGCGCGACCTGCTCTACGGCGAGGTCGAGTACCGGTTCCGCATCTGGGAGTTCCTCGGGGGCGTCGTCGGCGCCAACCTCCACTCGGCCAGCGACCGGACCGGGCCGGAGGGGGAGCCGGTCTTCCGCACCTGGAGTCCCGCGGCCTCGGTCGGGCTCCGGGCCATGCTCGACCGGCGCTCGCAGTCCAACCTGGTGCTCGACCTGGCCGTCACCGGCCGCGGCGGCCTGGCGGTCTACGTCAACGCCAACGAGGCCTTCTGAGGAGGAGGCCCGCCGCGGTGTTACGAAGTGTTGCGCCGGCGCCGGCCGGAGCGGTCCCCAGGGGTGGGTGCGGCGGCGCCCCGGCCCGATCCGGTTGATCCGCGTTGACCTCGGGGTTGCGAGGGTCTATTTGGGTCGCCTCGCAACCTGTCCGACACCACCGAGGTGAGAATGTCCGCTGCTTCAGTGCCGAGCCCGCATCGCAAGGGCGAAAAGGTCGCCGTCCTCTTCCCGGGAATGGGCGCCGTGGCCACCACGGCCATCGCCGGGGTCGAGGCCATCAAGAAGGGGCTGGCGCTCCCCATCGGCTCGCTGACCCAGATCGGCCACCTCGTCGACGCCGACGGCAACCTGACCGGCAAGCTCTCGGAGCGGCTGTCGCTGGCGCCGCTCGGGGACCTGGTCTTCGGCGGCTGGGACCCCATCCCGGACGACGTCTACGCGGCGGCCGTGCGGGCCAAGGTGCTGAAGGCCCGCCACCTGGAGCCCATCAAGGCCGAGCTGGAGGCCATCCGCCCGATGCCGGCCGTCTTCGACGTGCGCTGGGTCCGGCGGCTCGACGGCCCGAACGTGAAGACGGGGACGCTCCGCCAGAAGGCGGAGGCGCTCCTGGCCGACATCCGCGGCTTCATGCAGCGGAACGGCTGCGCCCGCGGCGTGGTGGTCTGGACCGGCTCGACCGAGGTCTACGCCGAGGTGGGCGACGCCCACCGCACGCTGGCCGCCTTCGAGCAGGCGCTGGACCGGGACGATCCGACCATCGCGCCCTCGATGGTCTACGCCTGGGCGGCGCTCAAGGCCAAGGTGCCCTTCCTCAACGGCGCGCCCAACCTCTCGCAGGACATCCCGGCGCTGCGCGAGCTGGCGGAGCGCGAGGGGGTGGTGACCGGCGGCAAGGACTTCAAGACCGGCCAGACCCTGATGAAGACCACCATCGCGCCCATGCTGCAGGCGCGCCTCCTCGGCCTGGAGGGGTGGTTCTCCACCAACATCCTCGGCAACCGCGACGGCGAGGTCCTCGACGACGAGGAGAGCTTCAAGACCAAGGAGGTCTCCAAGCTCGGCGTGCTCGACCAGATCCTGAGCCCGGCGCTCCAGCCCGACCTCTACGGCGACAGCTCGCACAAGGTGACCATCCACTACTACCCGCCGCGCGGCGACAGCAAGGAAGGCTGGGACGCCATCGACATCTTCGGGTGGCTCGGCTACCCGATGCAGATCAAGGTCAACTTCCAGTGCCGCGACTCCATCCTGGCGGCGCCGCTGGTCCTCGACCTGGCCCTCCTGGCCGACCTGGCGCAGCGGGCCGGCGAGCGCGGGCCGCAGGAGTGGCTCTCCTTCTTCTTCAAGAGCCCGGTCACCGCGTCGGGCCACCAGCCCCTCCACGACCTGTTCCGGCAGCAGACCGTGCTCCACGCGAAGCTCCGCAGCTACGCGGAGGCGGCGAAGAAGTAGGCGGCGGGGATGGAGCTCGCCGCCGCGACTCGGGTCGCCGTCCTGGTCCACGCGGGGGCCGCCGCAGCCTCCTTGCTCGTCTTCGCGGCCGTCCGCC
>JAJYAW010000429.1 GCA_021779335.1 Myxococcales bacterium
CCACCTGACCCTTCACCTGTGCATCTGGCCTGCCAGCCCGACCACCACCGGATTCCACGGGGTTGGGCCCGCGGCTGTCGGGACTTCCCGACGGCGCGCCCCGCCGGGCCGACGGCCGGGGCGGGCGGGCCGGTCCCCCAGGCCGGCGGGCGCGGTGGAGCAGGCGGCGCGGAGAGGGGGCGCGCGTGGAACCTCGTGCCCAGTTCGGGTACGCTCGCCCCTGCAGGCGTGTAGCGACGGGGAGGGGTTGGCCGCGTGACCGTGCCAGGGAGCAGGAACCGGATCAGGGGCCACGTCCTGCTGAGCCGGCTCAAGTACGTCGGCGACGTGGCCGGTGAGGCCGGGCTCCAGAAGGTGCTGGGGGTCCTCCCCGTCCCGGATCGCGAGCTCCTCTCCGGGATGGTCCCGTTGATCTCCTGGTACCCGCTGGAGCTCTGCCTCAGGCTCGATGCCGCCATCGCCGCGGTCCTCTCGCCACGGGACAAGGCGCGCGTCTTCCTCGAGCTGGGGCGCGCCTCGGCCGAGAAGAACCTGAAGGGCGTCCACCGCACCTACGTTCGCGCCGGCGACCCGCACTACCTGCTCGCGGCGTCGCCGCTCATCTACGCCGCCTACTACGCGGTGGGGCGCCGCACCTGCGAGAAGACTGGCGAGCGCTCCGCCGTGCTCCGCACCTTCGACGCCGAGAACGTGACGGCCGACGACTGCCTCACGGTGGTCGGCTGGCACGAGCGGGCCATCGAGCTGTGCGGCGGCCAGGACGTCAAGGTGGTGGAGACCCAGTGCCGCGCCCGCGGCGCCCCGAACTGCGAGTACCGCTGCGAGTGGCACTGACGAGACACCCTAGACAAGACACCCTAGACACCCTGACCGAGAGTAGCGCCGAGACATCCTGACCGAGACATCCTGACCGCGAGACATCCTGACCGAGAGTA
Organism: Myxococcales bacterium; assembly: GCA_021779335.1. GTDB lineage: Bacteria > Myxococcota > Myxococcia > Myxococcales > Anaeromyxobacteraceae > JADKCZ01. The sequence continues at coordinate 936 of JAJYAW010000429.1, forward strand.
GCGCCCGATTCGCGACCGGTTCGAAGCGCCCAGGGTCCCAGCGAGAGGTACCGTACGGTCCGTGATGTGCGCAGGGTGCACCGCTCCGGCAGCCCAGCTCGCCCGCTTCACCTGCCCGTTCGGTCCCCGACCGGACTTCGGACGCGCCACCGCCCGGCGCGCCTGGGTGGCTCGCGGCAAGCGGCGGTGAAGGAGGTCCTCGGAGGTCTCGCCTACCCGGCAGCGGCGCACGCGACGCCGTGCGCGACCTTCATCAGGTAGGTCCCGGCCGGGAAGACGGCTCGCCTTCGGTTCTCGCGCCAGGCCTCCAGGGCCTCGGCGTAGTCCGTCAGGAAAGTCTTGAGACGCCCGAGCAGCTCGATCCGCTTCCACTTGTCCCGCGCCGCCACTCGCGGGCTGAGCTTCCCCCTGGGCTCAGGGGACCTGGGCCGGTCGAGCGGCTGCTGCGCCAGCGCTCGCCTGGCACCCAGGAAGTCCCGGCTGCCCTCCTTGGCCTCCTGGGAGGCCAGGACCGGTTCGAGCGCCTCCCTGAAGGCCCTGGCAGAGGAGAACCCTGGCGGCACCACGAGCCTCAGCTCAATGGTCTCCGCAAGGTAGCCATCGCCGGCGAAGAAGTGCTCGGGCCGCCGCATCCGGATCGTGCTGCCCGTCCGGTCCGGGGACGACCACAGCCCAGGCCACTCCCGCCCCTTTCGAACCAGGCCGGCGGCCACCGGGTTGGCCAGCGTGTAGGCTGTCTTGGCCACGATGTCCTCGGGCGTGGCCAGCGCGACGGCGCTGAAGGTCGAAGAGTCCCAGAAGTACTCCCGGCGCCCGTGGAGCGCATTGAGCGCCCGCGCCACCAGCCCAGCGAGGAACTGCTGGAATGCGGGCAGGCGAGCGTGCGGGTCGGTGACGACCAGGTGGTAGTGGTTCGAGAGGACGCAGTAGGCGTGGACCCGGATGTCGTAGCGCTTGGCGGCGACCGCGAGGACGTAGAGGAAGACCTCGTTGACCACCTTGGATGGGCGCAGGAGGAACATCCGCTGCGTGCAACGACGGGTGACGAGGTAGGTGGTGCCCTCGAGAACCTGACGTGGCGCGGTCATGCCCAGCCGTCATCGCAGGGACCGTGCCGGGCGCTGCCCCCGTCATCCCAGGGGATTCCAGGCCCCCCCCGTCCGCGCCACGGCCCCAGCGGACGAAAGGCGGTTCTGCCGGTCGGGCTCCCGCTATCCTGCCACCTCCCATGGCCACGCCGCGCCGCCTCCACATCGCCTACGCCACCGACCTCTTCGACGGGGTCAAGACCGGCGGCGTCATCTCGGCGCAGCGGTTCGTCAAGGTGCTGCGCCAGCGGCACGAGGTCACCGTCCTCGCGGGCGGCCCGAGCCGGGAGGGGCTGGTCGGCCTGCCGCAGTTCACCATCCCGCCGTTCGGCAAGGTGATGCGCCAGATGGGGTTCGTCTTCGCCTGGCCGTCGCGGGCGCTCCTCGAGCCGGTGCTGCGCCAGGTCGACGTGCTCCACGTCCAGTTCCCCTTCTGGCTCGGCATCCGCGCCGCCGCGCTGGCGCGCCGGCTCGGCACGCCGGTGGTGGCGGCCTCGCACCTCCAGCCGGAGAACATGCTCCACAACGTGGGCCTCCACTCCGAGTGGCTGAACGACCGGACCTGGCGGTTCTTCATCGCCGCGCTGTACGGCAAGGCCGACCACCTGGTGGTCCCCACCGCCTTCGGCCTGGACGAGCTGCGGCGGCGCGGCCTCACCGTCCCGGCCGACGTCGTCTCCAACGGCATCCCGCCGCAGTGCCGCCCCGGCCCGGACGGGCGGAGGGAGGGCCACCGGGGTCGCTTCGTCGTCCTGGCGGTCTCGCGGCTGGCGCGGGAGAAGCGCATCGACGTGCTCATCGAGGCGGTGCGACGGACCCGCCACGCCGGCCGCATCCAGCTCGTGGTCTGCGGCGCCGGACCCGAGGAGGCCCGGCTGCGGCGGGCGGGGGCCACGCTGCCCGTCCCGGCCGAGTTCCGGCTGGTGGAGGTGGACGACGTGCCGGCGGTGCTGCGGTCCGCGGATCTCCTGGTGCACGCCTCCGAGATCGAGCTGGAGGGGATGGCGGTGCTGGAGGCGCTCGGCTGCGGCCTCCCCGCCCTGGTGGCCGACGCGCCGCTCAGCGCCGCCGCCCGCATGGCCGTCGGCGACGACTTCCGCTTCCCCCCGGGCGACGCCGGCGCGCTGGCCGCCCGCATCGACCACCTCGTCGAGCACCCGGAGCGGCTGACCGCGGCGCGGGAGGCGAGCCTGGCGGCCGCCGAGGGGCTCCGGCTGGAGGCCTCAGTGGCGAGGCTGGAGGCGATCTACCTCGCGGTGGCTCGGCCGGCCGCTCCGGCGTGAGGCGCCGCCCCGCGGCGGCGCCCGGACGCGGAGGAGCCCCGCGGCCGCGAGGCCCGGGGCTCCCTGGCGCTG
>JAJYAW010000430.1 GCA_021779335.1 Myxococcales bacterium
GGGCTACGACGCCCTGCTGCCGGCGCGCACCTCCTTCGTGACGGCCTGCAGCGGGGACGGCACGCGCCAGGCCAACGCCTGGGAGCTCCAGCAGCAGGTGGCCTCCTTCGAGTGGGACTCGCCGTGCCGCTGCTTCAAGGCCCGCCTGTCGGTCGGGCTGACGGCCTGCGGCGAGCTGCGCTACTCGGGGACCATCGACCTCGGCCGGGCCGCCGCGGTGGCGGGCAGGTAGGGCCGGAGGCGCCCCCGCCGCGAAGGCCGGCCCGGCCCGCCAGGCCCCGCCGCCACCCACCCGGTGGAGGGGGGTCCCTTCCTGCGGCGGGGCCCGTTCTGCTAGAAAACCCGCCCCACCTTCCGGAGAGACGAGTGACCGCCCCGCGCCCACCGAGAGCCACGGCCCGCCGCGCCGTCGACGCCGACGCCGAGCCCGAGAAGCGCCGCGCCATCCTGCACGCCGCGGTGCGGGTCTTCGCGGAGAAGGGCTACCACGGCTGCCGCATCGCCGACGTGGCGCGCGCCGCCGGCGTGGCCTACGGGCTCGTCTACCACTACTTCCGCAACAAGGACGAGCTGCTCGAGAGCGTCTTCGCGGAGCAGTGGACCATCCTCATCAACGCGCTCAAGGCCATCGACGAGGGGCCCGGCACCGCCTCCGACAAGATCGCCGGGGTCTGCTCCTTCGTGCTCGACGTCTACAAGACGGCGCCCACGGCGGTGCGGGTGCTCATCCTGGAGGTGACGCGCACGCCCAACGCCCTGCGGGCCGGCTCGACGCCGCAGACCTTCGCGACCGCGGTGGGCATCCTGGCCGACCTGGTGCGGCGCGGCCAGGAGCGCGGCGAGCTCCGCTCCGACCTGGAGCCGGTGGTGGCCGCCGCCGCGGTGCTGGGCGCCCTGGAGATGACCCTGACCGGGCTGGTCATGGGGATCGTGCGCCCGGGGCCGCCCTCGGAGGACGAAATCGACCGGGTCAAGGACCAGCTGGTGGCCATGGTCCTGGCCGGGCTGCGGGGCCAGGCGCGGTGACGGACCGGCGCGGATGAGCGCCCTCGAGCCGACCCGGCGGTCGCGGCGGCCGCGGGCGGGGTGGGGCGGGGAGCCGCGCCGTCCCGGCCGGAGCGTTGACGCCCCAGGGGGGCGCTGACTAGATGACGCCCCTTCGCCCGCAGCCGGAGGTCTCCATGCACCGCGTCCTCGTCGCCGACGATCTCTCGCCGGAGGCCGTCCAGATCCTCCGCGACGCCGGGCTGGAGGTGGACGTCCGGGTGGGCCTGAAGCCCGAGGCGCTCGAGGCCATCATCGGCGACTACGACGGGCTGGCCGTCCGCAGCGCCACCAAGGTGACGGCCCGCCTGCTGGAGCGGGCCACCCGGCTCAAGATCGTCGGCCGGGCCGGCGTGGGCGTGGACAACGTGGATCTGGAGGCGGCCACCCGCCGCGGCGTGGTGGTCATGAACACGCCGGGCGGCTCCTCCACCGCGGTGGCCGAGCTGGCCCTGGCCATGATCATGTCGCTCTTCCGCCACGTCGCGGCGGCCACCGCCAGCGTCAAGGCGGGGCGCTGGGAGAAGAAGAGGTTCCAGGGGCGCGAGCTGGCCGGCAAGACGCTGGGCGTGGTGGGCATCGGCAACATCGGCTCCATCCTGGTGGACCGCTGCCTGGCCATGAAGATGAAGGTGGTGGCCTACGACCCCTTCATCTCGCCGGAGGCGGCGGCCCGGCTGGGCGTGACGCTCTCCGACCTGGAGGGGGTGTGGCGCGCCGCCGACGCCATCTCCCTCCACGTCCCGCTCACCGAGCAGACGCGCGGCCTCATCAACGCCGGGACCCTCGCCCGCATGAAGCGGGGGGCGGTGCTGGTGAACTGCTCCCGCGGCGGGGTGGTGGACGAGGCGGCGCTGGCGGCCGCGCTCGCCTCCGGGCACCTGGGCGGCGCCGCGCTCGACGTCTTCGAGCCGGAGCCCCCGCCGGCCGGTCACCCGCTCCTCGGCCTCGACAACGTGGTGCTGACGCCGCACCTGGGCGCCCAGACCGAGGAGGCCCAGGTGGCGGTGGCGGTGGCGGTGGCCGAGCAGCTGGCCCGCTACCTCGAGGGCGGCGAGGTGAAGAACGCCGTCAACGTCCCCAGCCTGCCGCGCGAGGTGCTGGCCCAGCTGGGCCCCTACCTGCCGCTGGCGGAGAGGCTGGGCTCGCTGGCCGGGCAGCTCCTGCCGGCCGGGCCGACGGAGGTCGTGGTCTCGGTGTCGGGCGACCTGGCCGCCGCGCCGACCCGCTCGCTCGCGAGCCGCGCCCTGGTGGGGCTGCTGCGCCACGTCCTCGACACCCCGGTCAACGAGGTGAGCGCCCCGGCCGCCGCCCGGGAGCGCGGCCTGGCGCTCCGCGAGGAGCGGGCCAGCGCCCCCCAGGACTACGCCAGCCTGCTCGCCGTGACGGTGAAGGGGCAGGGCGGCGAGATCTCCGTGGCCGGCACGGTCTACGGCAAGACCGAGGCCCGCCTGGTCCGGGTGGGGGCCTTCCGCATCGAGGCCGTGCCGGCCGGGCCCTGCATCCTGTGCGAGAACGACGACGCGCCGGGCGTGGTGGGCAACCTGGGCACCACGCTGGGCGCCGCCGGCGTCAACATCGCGCGCATCTCGCTCTCCCGCACCGACGACCGCACCCGCGCCTTCGCCTTCCTCAACGTGGACTCGGTGCCCAGCGCCCAGGTGCTGGACCAGGTGCGGGCGCTGCCCCACGTCCGCTCCGTCAGGACCATCACGCTCTAGCCACGAGGACCCATGCTCGACCTGTCGCTGCCCACCGGCCTGCGGGACCTGCTGCCCGACCACTCGGCCCACCTCGCCGAGCTCTCCGGCCGGCTCCAGGAGGTCTTCGCCGCCCACGGCTACCGCCGCCTCTTCCTGCCCACCCTGGAGCGGCTCGAGGTGGTCGAGCGCGGCCTCTCCGCGGCGGCGCTGGCCGACGTCATGAAGTTCGTCGAGCCCGGCTCCGGCGAGGTGGTGGCCATCCGGCCCGACATCACGCCGCAGATCGCCCGGCTCTACGCCGCCCGCGCCGACGCGCTGCCGGCCCCGGCGCGGCTCTGCTACGACGGCCCCGTGCTGCGCGCCCGCGAGGCGCGCGCCGGCCGCCCCCGGGAGGTCTACCAGGCCGGGGTGGAGCTGCTGGGGGCGGGCGGCCCCGGCGCGGACGCCGAGGCGCTGGTGGTGCTGGCGCGCTCGCTGGAGCGGGTCGGCCTGAGCGGCGCCCTCATCGAGGTCGGCCACGCCCGCTTCGCCGCGGCGGCGCTGGACGCCGTGGGCCTGCCGAAGAAGGCGCGCGCCGAGGCGTGGGAGGCCCTGGCGCGCAAGGACGCGGGGGCGCTGGAGCGGCTGGCC
>JAJYAW010000431.1 GCA_021779335.1 Myxococcales bacterium
ACACAGAACCCATCTTGGCCGGTCTCCGCTCAACACTGGTCGCCGGCCCGTCTCGATGCGCGGGCCGATACCATGAACGAGGTACATGCCCGTCGCATCGAGTAGCCTCGAACGCGCACCGCGTCAATCGCGTATGTTCATGAATCTATTTGAAAATGCGCTGATGTGAGGCCATGTGCCACGTTGTAGGCTTTCCTGATCTTCATGGCTTGCGAACGCCACTCGGCCCCCGTCGGGCCGTAAGCGAACAGAGGACGACAGCCCACCTGGGAGCCCCTGGTCGAGGTCGAGGCAAAGGACTCTCGGTCGAAGGCGAGCGAGCCGGCGACCGGCCGCGCGTCGGGAGCGCCAGCGCCACCGGCCGGGCCGGCGACACGGAAGGCCGGCGTCCCCGGCCCCCGCGGCTCCCCCCTAGTCGTCGCGGACCTCCGGCGGCAGCCCGAAGCGCAGCGTGCGGACCGCGAGGAAGACCTCCCGCAGGAAGAAGAGGAGCGCCATGACGAAGCAGGCCATGGCCAGCACGAAGAGGATGGCCACCGCTGCGCCGAAGTTCGCGTCGAAGAGGTAGCCGAGGAAGGCTCCGGCGATGAGCAGGCAGACCAGCAGCGCCGCGCTGGTGCCGGCGGTGAGGGCCCAGTGGATGAGCCGGGCCCGGTAGGCGAGCCGGCGCAGCTCCTCCACCAGCGCCGGCCGCCGCGCCCCGGACTCCGTCTCCAGCCGACCCTCGATGCGGCGCGCCCGGTCCACCACGCGCCCCAGCCGCGTGGTGAGCACGCCCAGCGTGGTGCCGAGGGCGGTGAGCAGGAAGACCGGCGCGACGGCGAGCTGGATGGTGTGGGTGATGTCCTGCAGGTGCGTCTCGGCGGGCATGGCCCAGCCTAGTGCCGTTCGGCGGGGCCTGTCATCGCCCCGGGCCCCGGGGCATGGCAGCGGGCATCCGCGACCCCTCGCGGTATGCTCCCGGCCGGAGCCCGTCATGCACCCGTTCCCCCAAGGCCACCTCGAGCGCGTCCGCGGCGACGTCGCGACGCCGCAGGTGGACGCCCTCGCCGACACCGCCCGGGAGGTCCCCGGTGGCTGACGGGCTCCTGCTGGCCGCCTTCCCGCCCGAGCTGGCCGGCCTCGACGCCGACCCGCCGCCGGGCTGGCGCGTGGCGCTCACCGGGGTGGGGGCGCTGGCGGCGGCGGTGGCCACGGCCCGCCTCATCGCCGAGTCGCGCCCCTCGCGCATCCTCTTCACCGGCACCTGCGGCGCCTACGACGGCCGGCTCGCGGTGGGCGAGTTCCTCTCCGCCTCGGCCGCGGTGGCGGTCTCGCTCGACGTGCTCTCCGGGCGCGCCTACCGGCCCGAGGTGGAGGTGACGCGCTGGGAGGCCACCCTCTCCTTCCCCTTCCCGCGCCGGGCGGTGGCGGTGCCCCCCGGCATCACGGTGCACGCCGAGGGGGCCGCGCTGCTGGCGGCCGTGGCGCCGGCCGAGCACCTCGAGCTCTCCGGCGTCTTCGCGGCCGCCCACGCCGCCGGGGTTCCGGTGGGGGCGGTGCTGGGGGTGGCCAACCGGGTCGGGCCTGCCGCGCACGCGGAGTGGAAGGCCAACCACGCCGCCGTGAGCCGCGAGCTGGTGGCCGCGCTGCGCCCGCTCCTGGCGCAGGAGCGCTGAGCTGCCGGAGGGGCGGCCCCGCCGGGCGCGGCGGCCGCCGCCGGGGCGGTCAGTCCTTGTGGTACGGCTCTCCGCGCAGGATGGTGACGGCCCGGTAGAGCTGCTCCACCAGCACCAGCCGCGCCAGCCGGTGCGGCAGCGTGAGGCGCGAGAGCGAGAGCCGCTCCTGCGCCCGCTCCAGCACCTCGGCCGAGAGGCCGTCGGCCCCGCCGATGACCAGCGCCACGTCCTGGCCGCGCTCCTGCCAGCGGGCCAGCCTCCGCGCCAGCTCCAGGCTGGTGGGCTGGTCGCCCCGCTCGTCGAGCGCCACCAGCCGCTCGCCCGGCTTGAGACGGCCGAGGACGGTGGCCCCCTCCTCCTCCTTGGCTCTCGGCGTGCCGGCCTGCTTCTTCGCCTCGGGGAGCTCCACCAGCTCCACCTTGAGGGTCCGGGCCAGCCGCCCCAGGTACTCGTCGACCGCCGGGGCGAACAGGCCCGAGCGGTCCCGGCCGATGGCGAGCAGGCGGACCTTCACGCCGGCGCCGCTCCGGGCGGCAGGCCGCTCCGCGCCGCCTCCTCGAGCACCTCGTCCAGCCGCGCCAGCAGCTCGGTGTTGCCGTCCTGGTGGTAGCCCGCCAGGTGCTCCTCGAACTCGCCCACCCGCTCCAGCAGCTCGCCCAGGTTCTGGCGGGTCAGCTCGTCGGCGGTGAGCCCGTAGCCGACCCGCTCCAGGTAGCGGCCGTTCAGGATCTGCTCGAACTGCCTCCTCACCGGCACCGAGAGCATGGGCTTGTGGAGGTAGACCGCCTCGCTCATGAGCGTGAAGCCGCCGCCCGAGACCACCGCGCGGGCGGTGCGCAGGTCCTCGATGAACTCGCCCTCGCTGAAGGGGCGGTGGCGCAGGTTGCCGTCCAGCAGGTCCCCGGTGAGGTCACGCCTCAGGCCGTAGATGCGGCACTCCCGGCCACAGCCCTTCAGCAGCTCCGGCAGCGCCTCGTTGGAGGTGCTGGTCTGGTAGACGAGCAGGTGCTCCCCGGGCTCGGCGCGCGCCGCCAGGATCTCCGGGCGCAGCACCGGCGGGTGGAGGCTGGTGCGCGGCTTGACGACCTCGGGCCGGACGAAGCTCGTGATCAGGTAGTGGAAGCAGCCGGGCAGCTTGGCCGCCACGAGCCCCTTGGCCACCAGGTAGTCGGCCTCGTGGCCGGCCAGCACCTCGTCCGGGTGGGCGCAGCGGTTGAGGAGCTGGATGTTGTCCAGGCTCACCACCGGCAGCCCGTGCAGCTTGCCGTAGAGGTAGCTCCAGGACTCGAAGTCGGTGACCACCACGTCGGGGCGGAACTTCTCGGTCAGGTCGAAGTAGGTCTTGAGGTTCTTGGGCAGGCCGCCCGCGAAGGCGCGTCCCAGGTTGGAGAGGACGGTGCGGAGGTTCCTGACCTCGTTGTCCTCGTAGACGATGGTGAGCCCCCAGATGCGGTTCACCCCGAGGTGGTCCGACTCGCGCGCCTTGAGGTAGTCGTGGGCGCGCCCGGAGACCACCACCTGCACCTCGTGGTGGCGGGAGAGGTGGTCGATGACGACGCGCGAGCGGGTGGCGTGGCCCATGCCCTCGCCCACCACGCCGTAGAGGATGCGCATGAGCGGAGTCTAGCCGGTCCGGATCCGGCCGGGGGGCCGGCGGCGCGCCGGCCCGGAGCGGCGCGCTACGGCCCGCAGCGGGGCGGCTCGGCCTCGGCCGC
>JAJYAW010000432.1 GCA_021779335.1 Myxococcales bacterium
CGGCGCCCGGTGCCGAGGGGCAGGCGGCGGCCGGGGCGCCCGGCGCTGACCGGCGGCCGGGTCGCGGGCGGCGGCGCTACCGCTCGCCCCACCGGAGCTTGGCCCTGAGGATCCCGAAGAAGTCGACCTTCTGGTTCTGGACCAGCAGCACCCGGTTGTAGGACTGCTTCACCTGCACCCGGTCGCCCTTGTCCAGGGCCGGCCCCTTCCGGCCGTCCAGGGTGAGGAAGACCTCGGCGTCGTTCATGAGGACGATGTCGAGCGTCACGTCGTCCGGGACCACCAGCGGCCGCTGTGTCAGCATGTGCGGGCAGATGGGGGCCAGCACCACGCCGCGCATCGTCGGGTAGAGGATGGGGCCGTTGGCGGCCAGCGCGTAGGCGGTGGAGCCGGTGGGCGAGGCCACGATGACGCCGTCGGCCTTGAGCGTGTTGACCGGGGTCCCGTTGCAGCGGGTGTCCAGCTCGAGCATGCGGCTGAACGGGCTCTTGGAGATGACGAGATCGTTCAGCACCTCGGTGTCGAGGGCCCGCTCCGGCCGGCCGCCGCGGTGCAGGTGGACGCGCAGCTTCATGCGCGAGGTCACGAGCGCCTTGCCCTCCAGCACCTGGTCGAGCGCCGGGTACATGTCGCCCTGCGGCGTCTCGGTCATGAAGCCGAGGCTGCCCATGTTGATGCCCAGGATGGGCACCGGGCGGCCGTCGAGCAGCGTGGCGGCGTGGATGAGCGTGCCGTCGCCGCCCAGGACGACCACCAGGTCGGCGTCGCGACCGATGATCGCCTCGTCGGTGAGGACCTCGACCCCCTTGTTGGCGAGGAACTGGCCGACGTAGAGGGCCGTCTCGGCCGCGTCGGCGCTGCTGTGCTTGGCGACGATCCCGACGCGCCGCGGGATCGGGCAGGGGTGGCCTTCCATCCGGCGTATGTTATCCCGGTTTCCATGGACCTCTTCGATCACGCCGCCGACCGCGATATCGCCGGGAAGCCCCTGGCGGAGCGGCTGCGCCCGCGGCGGCTCGAGGACTTCGTCGGGCAGGAGCACGTGCTCGGGCCGGGGCGCGGCCTGAGGCGCGCCATCGAGGCCGACCAGGTCCCCTCGCTGGTGCTCTGGGGGCCGCCCGGCACCGGCAAGACCACGCTGGCCCGGCTCATCGCCGGCCGCACCGGCAGCTTCTTCGTCCCCTTCTCCGCCCTGCAGGGCGGCGTCAAGGAGATCCGCGAGATCGTGGCCCAGGCGCGCGACCGGCGGCGCATGGAGCGCCAGCGGACCATCCTCTTCGTCGACGAGATCCACCGCTTCTCGCGCTCGCAGCAGGACGCCTTCCTGCCCCACGTCGAGGACGGCACCATCGTCCTCATCGGCGCCACCACCGAGAACCCCAGCTTCGAGGTGAACGCGGCCCTCCTCTCGCGCTGCCGCGTCGTGACCCTGCGGGCGCTCACCGAGGAGGAGGTGGGGGCGCTCCTCGACCGGGCCGTGGCGGCGCCGGAGGGGCTGGGCGGCGGCCCCACCCTGGCGCCGGAGGCGCGGGAGGCCCTGTCCCGCTACGCCTACGGCGACGCCCGGCGGGCCCTCAACGCGCTGGAGGTGGCGGCGGCGGCGGTGCGGCTGGCCGGGCGCGCCGTCGTGGAGCGGGCCGACGCCGAGGAGGCGCTGCAGCAGAAGACGCTCCTCTACGACCAGGCCGGCGAGGAGCACTACAACGTCGTCTCCGCCTTCATCAAGTCGCTGCGCGGCAGCGACCCCGACGCGGCGGTCTACTACCTGACGCGCATGCTGGAGGCCGGTGAGGAGCCGCGCTTCGTGCTGCGGCGCATGGTCATCTTCGCCTCCGAGGACGTCGGCAACGCCGACCCGCAGGCGCTCCAGCTGGCGGTGGCGGCGCTCTCGGCGGTGGAGCTGGTCGGCTTGCCGGAGGGCGTGCTGCCCATGACCCAGGCGGCCATCTACCTGGCGCTGGCCCCCAAGTCGAACGCGGCCCTGACGGCCTACGCGGCGGCGCGGCGGCTGGTGAGGGAGCACGGCCCGCAGCCGGTGCCCCTCAAGCTCCGCAACGCCCCCACCAAGCTCATGGAGACCATGGGCTACGGCGGCGGCTACCGGTACCCGCACGAGTTCGAGGGGCACTACGTGGCGGAGCGCTACCTGCCCGACTCGCTCCAGGGCGAGCGGATCGTGACGCTCTCCGAGAGCGGCCTGGAGAAGGCGCTGGGCGAGCGCTGGCGGGCGCTCACGGGGAGGAAGGGCGAGGAGGGGTAGCCCTCAGTCGTCGCCGGCCCGCCACCCCAGGGCCGCCAGCACCGGGGCGAAGTGGCTGCGCCCCGTGAAGAACAGGTCGATCCCTCCGGCGGGGCCGCGGGAGCGCAGCACCGAGGTGAAGCCGCGGAGGACCCGCGCCGTGGCCTGGTACTCCTCGCGCGGCTCGGGGAGCAGCTCCCACGCCTCCACGAAGCAGGCCAGCGCCTCGGCGTGCTCGCCGGCCGCCGCGTGCCCGTCGCCCTCCCGGCAGAGCCGGTCCACCTCGCTGCGCTGCGCTCCCTGCAGGATCCTCGACACGTCGCCCCCCCGGGCCACGGCCAGCTCGGCCGCTCTCTCCATGTTGGGCACTCCCGGGCCGGATCGTGAGCCACCTGATCGCGGGGAACCCTTCGTGGGCGGCTCCGGCGCCACCCATGCGGCCATTGGCGCAGGGGCGCGGCGCGGTAAGCTTCGACAAGTGATCGCTTATCTCCACGGCTTCGCCTCGGGCCCCTCCTCCCGCAAGGCCCGCCACCTCGCCGCGGGGTTCGGCGAGCGGGGCCTCCTGGTGGCCACCCCGGACCTCACCCCGGGGGCGCAGGGCTTCGAGCGCTCCACGCCGCTCACGATGCTGGAGGTGGCCCGCGCCACCCTGGGCGCCGCGCTGGGGCCGCACGCGCTCATCGGCTCCTCGCTGGGCGGCTACCTCTCGGCGCTGCTGGCCTCGCAGGACCCCCGGGTGACCCGGCTGGTGCTGCTGGCCCCGGCCTTCCGGCTCTTCGAGCGCTGGAGGGGGCGGCTCACGCCGGAGCAGCTTGCCGACTGGCGCGAGCACGGCCTGCCCACCCACCACCACGTCACGCAGACCGAGCGGCGCGTCGGGTGGGCGTTCTTCGAGGCGGCCAGCGCCTTGCCCGCCTTCCCGGTCGTCACGGTGCCCACGCTGGTCATCGCCGGCTCGCGCGACGAGACCGTGCCGCTCCCCGACGTCGAGGCCTGGGTCGAGCGGACCGCGGCGGCGCGGCTCCTCACGGTCGACGATGGCCACGAGCTGGCCGGCTCGCTGGAGCTCATCCTGCGCGAGGCCTGGGACTTCCTGGGCCGAGGCCACGCCGGCTGAGCCGCGGCCGGG
>JAJYAW010000433.1 GCA_021779335.1 Myxococcales bacterium
CCGCCTTCGCCGAGCGCGACGCCGGCGAGGCGCTGCTGCGCGGCGCCGCCGGGCTGGACGGGCTGGACGCCGCGCCGCCCGGCCTGCTGGCCGCCCTGGTCCCCTTCACGGCCCGCCACGGCCTGCTCGCCTCGCTGGGCGAGGACGACACCGACCTCTCCGCCGCCTACTTCCGCGGCGCGCTCCGGCCCATCGACCTCCTGGCGGCGCGCGGCCTGCTCGGCCCGCGCACGGTGGTGGCCCACGGCTCCACCACGGCGCGGGAGGAGGGGCTGCGGCTCGTCTCCAGCGGCGCCACCCTGGCGGCCACGCCGCGGGCGGCGTCCTTCTGGGGCCAGCCGGTGCCGCCGCTGGCGGAGCTGGCCGCCGCCGGCGTCTCGGTGGCGCTGGGCACCGACGGCCTCTTCCCCGACGTGGCCTGCGAGCTGGTGGCCACCACCCTCTTCCACCGCGGCCAGGAGCGGAGCCCGCGCGCCGCCGAGGCGCTGGCGGGCCAGGCGCTCTGGCCGGGCGCGGCGCGGCTGGCGAGCCGCTTCTTCGGCGTCCCGCTGGGCGTGCTCGAGCCGGGCGCGGCGGCCGACCTCGTCATCCTCGACTGGCGCCCGGCCGTGCCGCTGCCGGACCTGCCGCAGGGCGACCTGGCGCTGCTCTGGGCCGGGGCGCCGGCCGCCTGGACCATCGTGGGCGGGCAGGTGCGGCTCCGCGAGGGGCGGCTCCTCGGCGTCGACGAGGAGGCGCTCGCGGCGCGGGCCCGCCAGGCGGCCGCGCGGCTCCTGCGCTGAGGGCATCGTGCCGCACCCGCGGCGCGGCGCGCCCCGACCCGCGCACCGCGCGTCGACCCAGGTGGGCTCCGCACTTTCGCTTGCGCCACCCGGGATTCGGGAGTGTGCTCGCCGCGGAGGCTGGCCATGAGCTTCAAGCACCTGCTGGTCCACGTCGACACCTCGCCAAGGGCCGGCGAGCGGCTCGACCTCGCGGTCGAGCTGGCGCGCCGCGGCGGCGCCCGGCTGGTGGGCCTGTTCGCCGAGGGCCAGACCCTGGGCCCGGGCCTGGTCGGGCGCCGGGCGCCGGAGCGGATGGCCCAGGCGGCCGGGGAGGCGCGCGCGGCCTTCGACGCGCGGCTCGCCGGCGCCGGCCTGGCGTCGGAGTGGTGGCCGCTCGAGCCGGGCGAGGACGGGCCGCTCCTCGGCCAGCTCCAGGTCTGCTGCCGCTACGTCGACCTGGCCATCTTCGGGCAGCACCAGCCGGAGCAGGCCCGCCTGCCCGAGGGCGCGGTGGACCAGGCCATCTTCCAGGGCGGCCGGCCCGTGCTGGTGGTCCCCTACGCCGGCCGGTTCGCCACCGTGGGCCGCCGGGTGCTCATCGGCTGGAACGGGAGCCGCGAGGCGGCCCGCGCGGTGAACGACGCGCTGCCACTGCTGGCGGCGGCGGAGTCGGTCCACCTGCTGGCCTTCCAGCGGGAGCCGCGGGCCGAGCCGGGCGGGCTCCCGCCGCTCGACGTGGTGGCGCACCTCGCGGCCCACGGGGTCCAGGCGACCTACGAGCAGGCGCTGGTCGTGGCGGAGGGCCTCGACGCCGCCGACGTCATGCTCAACCGCAGCTTCGAGACCGGGTGCGATCTCATCGTGACCGGCGCGCACGCCCAGCCGGGCTTCCCGGTGGCGCGGGCGGGCGGCAGCACCCGCAAGCTGCTGGCGACCATGACGGCGCCGGTGCTCTTCTCCCACTGAGGGGCGCTAGACCGGCCGCTCCCGCCGCCGCGACAGCGCGTCGCTGAGCGCCTTCAAGGGGCCCACGTCGGCGCGCGCCGAGTCGACCAGCAGCCGGAGCACGTGGAGGGCGGCCCGCGAGAGCTCGACGAGCTGCTCCAGCCGGCGCAGCTTGAAGCGGGCCTGGGCCTTCACGGCCGGGTCCACGTCGGCCAGGGCGGCCCGCACCTCGCCGAGCGCCCGCTCGAAGGTGCCGAGCGCGCCGCGCACCGCCTCCATCTCCCGCTCGCGCAGCACCCGCGTCACCAGCCGCCAGACGTTGGTCTCGGCCTCGAAGTGCTCCTTGCGGTCGCCGGGCACCTCGACGGCGCGCACCACCCCCCAGCGCCGCAGCTCGGCCAGCGACATGGAGAGCAGGCCGGTGGAGATCTGCAGCCGGTCGCACAGGTCCGGCGCGCAGCGCGGCCGGTCCGAGAGGAAGAGGACCGCCCAGACGCGCCCCAGCTGCCGCCGGAAGCCCCACAGCTCCATGAGCGCGCCCACCGCGTCGGCCGCGGCGAGGTCGGCCTGCTGCAGGGCGAAGCTGGCCGGCGGGCGGGCGGGGGGGCGGGCGGCGGCGGGCATGCTCACTCGGTCCTCACGGTCAGGCCACCCACAGGTCGAGGAGCGCGCAGGCCGCGAAGGCCACCGAGGCGAAGGCGTTGTAGTCGAAGAAGGCCACGTTGAGCCGGTCGGCCCGGAGGGCGCCGCGCGGCGCCACGTAGAGGTGCTCGGCGAGCAGGACGCCCCCCAGGATGGCGCTGCCCACGAGCCAGGCCGGCCCCCGCCCGGCCAGCGGGCCGGCCGCCACCACGCCGGCCACCGCCACGAGGTGCAGGCCGCGCGCCCAGGCCAGGGCCCCCTTCACCCCGAAGCGGGCCGGGATGGAGTGCAGCCCCGCGCCCCGGTCGAAGTCGACGTCCTGCAGCGCCCAGAAGAGGTCGAAGCCGGCGATCCAGGCGCCCACCCCCAGCCCCAGCACGACGGAGGGCAGCGGCGCCGCGCCGGTCAGGGCGATGGCCACGCCGATGGGGGCCAGCATCTGGGCCACGCCCAGCCAGAGGTGGCAGGCCCAGGTGAACCGCTTGGCGAAGGAGTAGCCGAGCAGGATGGCCAGCACCGGCGCCGCCAGCCAGCCGGTCAGCGGCGAGAGGAGGGCGGCCCCGGCCACGAAGAGGGTCGAGGCGCCGACCAGCAGCGCCCAGGCGGCGGCCGGCGAGACCGCGCCGGTGACCAGCTCCCGCCCCGCGGTGCGAGGGTTCCGGGCGTCGAAGCGCCGGTCGGCGATCCGGTTCATGGCCATGGCGGCGGTGCGGGCCGCCACCACGCAGAGGGCCACCAGGGCGAGCCGCCCCGGGTCCAGCCGCGCCTGGCCCGCCACCAGCACCACCGCCGCCACCACGAACGGGAGGGCGAAGAGGGAGTGGCTCAGCTTCACCATTCGTGCGAGAGAGGCGAGGCTCACGGTGCGGGGACCTCCGGGCGGTGGCGGGCCAGCCAGCGGAGCGGGGCCTCCGCCCCGCCGCGGGTGACGACGTGCAGGAAGGGATCCTGGACGCGGCGCCCCTCGAGCGGGACCGCCAGCAGGCCGGGCGCGCCGCCCGGCGCGAGCCGCCCCACGC
>JAJYAW010000434.1 GCA_021779335.1 Myxococcales bacterium
ACCACCACGACCCGGTCGAACCCCTCCATGTCGTCGAGCAGGTAGAGGCCGGCCCGCGCGCTGGTGACCACGGTGGCGCCGGGCGGCGGCGCGGTCAGCAGGGCGCGGGCCACGTGGAGCGCCACCGCGTCGTCGCTGCGGATGGCGTTGCCCAGGCAGAGGATGAGGCCCGGCTGGAAGCCGGCCGCGGCGCCCGCGCTCAGGCCTCGTCCTCCGCCACGCGCCGGCGCACCACCTCGAGCACCTGGCCGAGGTGGTCCTTCAGCGTCACCACCAGCGGCAGCTCGCCCGGCAGCGAGTGGGAGGCGCAGGCGTTGCAGGGATCGTAGGCCCGGAAGGCCATCTCCAGCCGGTTGAGCAGGCCGTCGTCCACCACCCCGTGGCGGATCAGGCCGCGCGCCGCCTTGCGCACCGAGATCTGGACCGGGGCGGCGTTGTGCTGCGAGGCCACCACCAGGTTGACCGCGGTGAGGAGGCCGTCCCCGTCGGCCTGGTAGTGGTGGATGAGCGTGCCGCGCGGCGCCTCCACGATGCCCACGCCGGAGGCCGGCCCGGAGAGCGGCCCCGGCACGGTTCGCACGTCCCTCGACTCGAGGAGGGGATCGTGCGCCAGCGCCTGCACCGCCTCGGCGGCCTGCAGCGCCTCGACCAGCCGCGCCCAGTGGAAGGCCAGCGTCTGGTGGGCCGGCCAGCCCAGCTCGGCGAAGAGCCGCTGGCGCTCCGCCTCGGCCAGCGGCGTGGCCATCTCGGTGGCCACGTTGAGCCGGGCCAGCGGCCCGACCCGGTAGAGCCCGCTCTCGTTCCCCTCGGTGAACCCCGTCCACCCCCTGGCCTTGAGGAAGGTGAACTTGGCGTAGCTCCAGGGCTCGACCCGCTCGGCCACGTGCTCGAGGTACTCGGCCGGCGCGAAGCGCGCCAGCTCGGCGCCGTCGGGGTCGATGACCCGCACCCGGCCGTCCAGGAAGGTGAGCCGCCCGGCCTCGTCCACCAGCCCCATCGAGTGGGTGCGGACCCGGTAGACCTCGCTCTGGATGGTCTGCAGGTACTCGCGGTTCTCCAGCACGGCGGCCCGGAACGACGCCAGGGTGTCGACCGCGAACGCCACCAGCCGCGGCGCCCCCTCCCGGAGCCGCGCCAGCGCCTCGGGCTGCAGCGCGCGGGAGCAGCCGCCGGGCAGCGCGAAGACCGGGTGGACGGTGCGGCCGCTGATGGCCGCCATGAGGTCGCGCGCCTCCTTGCGGACCGTGAGGATGCGCCGCCCCAGGGACGCGCCCACCCTGGCGATGACCCCGAGCACGTTGCGCATGGGGGCGGGCGCCTCGGGGCCGACGATGAAGTCCGGCCCGCCCATGTACCAGTAGTGGAGGAGGTGGTCCTCGAAGAGGAAGAGCTGGTAGTAGGCCGCCTGGAGCGCCCGGGCCGCCGGCGGCGGCGTGGCGCCGTAGAGGGCGTCGAGCGCGCGCACCGAGGCCAGGTGGTGGGCGGCCGGGCAGACGCCGCAGACGTGGGCGGTGAGCTGCGGCATCTCCTCGGCGGCGCGCCCCACGCAGAAGCGCTCGAAGCCGCGCAGCTCCGGCACCTGCAGGAAGGCGTGCTGCGCGTTGCCCTGCTCGTCGAGCAGGATCTCCACCTTGCCGTGCCCCTCCAGCCGGGTGATGGGGTCGATGGTGATGCGCCTGGTCATGGCTCGTGCTCCCCGGGGCCGGCCGCCGCGGGGCGGGCCTCCTGGCGGACGCGGCGCGGCAGGAGCCCGGCGCCGAAGCCGTAGCGCCAGAAGGTGCCGGCCGGATCCGGCAGCGTCGCCACCAGGCGGGACAGCTCCGCCTCGTCGCCGGAGAGGATGGAGGCGAAGGCGGAGAGCATGGCCGCGCCGCCGTCGGCCACGCCGTCGAGCGGCCCGAAGCAGCCGCGGCAGGGCATGTTGACCTCGACGCACCCGGGCTGGCAGCCCTGGCGGGTGGCCGGCCCCAGGCACACCAGCCCCTGCGCCAGGAAGCAGGTGGCCTCGTCGGGCTGGGTGGTCGCGAGCCGCGCCAGCGCCCGGATGGAGAGCCGCTCCGGCCTGGAGTCCTTGCGCGGGCAGGCGTCGCACAGCGAGACGTTCGGGGCCAGCACCGACCCCGGCGGCGGCGGGGGCGCGCCCGAGAGGAGCTGCTCCAGCGCGGCCGCGATGAGCGCGGGCGAGGGCGGGCAGCCCGGGATGACGTAGTCCACCGGGACGGCCTCGGCGAGCGGCAGGGCGCGCGAGAGCAGCGTCGGCAGCGTCAGGTCGTGGCCGGCGGCGAGCACCCGGGTGCCCGGCAGGAGCTGCTCCGGGTTGGAGACGGTGGGCTGCTTGCGGTAGGCGGTGTCGAGGAGCTCGGCGGGCTCGGAGAGGTTGCCCAGCCCCACCACGCCGCCCAGGTGGGCGCAGGCGCCGAAGGCCACCACCGTTCGCGCCTTCCTGCGCAGCAGCACCGCCCAGTCGTCCTGCTCGGAGAGGCGCACCGCGCCGTTGACGAAGGCCACGTCGATGCCGCCGTCGGGCAGCGCCTCCACGTCGCGGCGCTTGAAGTCGAGCGCCACCGGCCAGAGGACGATCTCCACCCGCTCGGCCAGGTCCGCGAACCCCTCGCCGAGGTCCACCACCGCCTCCTCGCAGCCGCCGCAGGAGGCGTTCCAGTAGAAGGCCACCCGCGGCTTGCCCGGGGCGCGCGGGCTGCGGCGCGCCTCCTCCAGCCCGTCGAGCCGGTGCGGCGTGGTGACGATGGCGTCGGAGGCCGAGTGGAGCGCGCGCCCCGGGTAGTCGAGGGGCCCCAGGGCGGCCACCTCGGCCGTCAGCTCTCGCACCACGCCGGCGAACCGCTCGGCCTCGGCCGCGCCGGCCCAGGCCAGCCGGAGGCGGGCCGGCTCGATGCCGGCCTGCTCCAGCGCCCGCGACAGCAGGGCGTGGCGGGCGTGGGCCTTCAGGTTGCCGTCCACGTAGTGGCAGTCGCCCGGGTGGCAGCCGGCGACGAGGACGGCGTCGGCCCCCTCGCGGAAGGCCTGCAGGACGAAGGCCGGCTCGACCCGTCCCGTGCAGGGCACGCGGATCGTGAGCAGGCTCTGCGGGTACTCGAGGTGGGCCCGCCCCGCCTGGTCGGCCGCGCCGTAGGCGCACCAGTTGCACAGGAAGGCGACGATGCGCGGCTCGAAGGCCATGGCCTAGCCGCTCCCGGCCAGGAGCGCGCTGATCTCGGCGGCGATCTGGGCGTGGGAGAAGTGGCGCGCCGCGGCGGCGCCGGTCGGGCAGGCGGCCGCGCAGGTGCCGCAGCCGTGGCAGTGGGCCGGCTCGACGCGCGCCTTGCCGGTGGCGGGATCGCGCGCCACCGCGCCGTAGGGG
>JAJYAW010000435.1 GCA_021779335.1 Myxococcales bacterium
GGGCCGGCGGGCGAGGCGGTGGGCGCCGCGGGGCCGGCGGCGGGGCGCCCGTCCTTGACCCGGCGCGCCGCGTCGGAGAGCCGGGCCACCAGGGCCGGATCGCCCTGCGGATCCTCGCCGCGCGAGGCGGCCTCCACCATCTCCGACAGGGCGTCGCCGGTGGCCAGCAGCAGGTCGATGGCGGCGGCGTCCACCCGGGCCACCTCGCTGCGGAACAGGTCCACCAGATCCTCGGCCTTGTGGGCCAGCGCGCTCACGCCCTCGAGCCGCATCGAGGCGCTCATCCCCTTCACGCTGTGGACGTGGCGGAAGAGCGAGTCGACGATCGGCTTCACCTCGTGCAGGGGCGCGCCGGCGCGGACGCCCTGCTCCAGGGCCACCAGGTCGCGCGAGAGCGCGTCGAGGTGGTCGCCGGCCTCGGCGACGAAGAGCGCGAGGTAGCGCTGGAGGTCGAGGGGCACGGAGGGCCGCCCCGCCTAGGCGTCGCCCAGGACCTTCTTGACGACCGAGAGCACGTCCTCGGACTTGAAGGGCTTGACGATGAAGTCGGAGGCGCCCGCCTCGATGGCCTCCATCACGAGCGACTCCTGGCCGAGGGCGCTGCACATCACCACCACCGCCTTGGGGTCGCCCTTGATGATCTCGCGGGTGGCCTCGATGCCGCTCTTGAACGGCATGACGATGTCCATGGTGGTGAGGTCGGGCTTGAGCTCCTTGTACTTCTCCACCGCCTCCAGCCCGTTGGCGGCCTCGCCGACCACCTCGAAGCCGGAGCCGGCGAAGATGTCCTTGATCATGTTCCGCATGAAGATCGCGTCGTCGACGATCAGGACTCTCTTCGCCATGGGTGTCTCGGCCTCCCCGGAGGAGTGAAGGTAGCACCGGTCCGCTGCGGGCGACAAGGCGCTGAAACGGCTGGGAATCACTTGGGTCCGAAGAGGGCCGCTGCCGCCGCCGCCAGGTCGTCCGGGGAGAGCAGCGTGACCGCCCCCATCGAGGCGGTCGCCACGCCCCGCACCACCCCGGCGGCCCCCTCCTCCTCGGGCGTCAACGGCTCCACGCCGAGCACCCCGGCGATGAGCAGCCCGAGCGACCGCTTGTCCCGCTCCAGGATGACCACCTGGCCCTGGCCGGGGAGGAGCGGCCGCGGCGGGAGCCCCATGAGCTCGGCCAGGTCCACCACCGCCACCACCCGGCCGCGCAGGTTCATCACCCCGCGCACCGCGCCGGCGGCGCGCGGCACGCGGGCGAAGGGCGGCTGCGGCAGCACCACCTCGCGCACCGCCACCAGGGGCAGGGCGTAGCGCTCCCGCGCCACCCGGAAGAGGACGTGCCGGTCGGCCACGCGGGGTGAGCCCCTAGCCCAGCCGGAAGCGGGAGACCACGGTCTGCAGCTCGACCGAGAGGTTGGTCAGCTCCTGGGCCGCGCTGGCCATCTGCCCCACCGCGGCGGTCTGCTCGGCGATCACCTTGCGCACCTGCTCGGTGGCGTCGGCGTTGGAGCTGGCCACCTCCGAGATGTGGTCCATGGCGGTGACCATGTCGGCCGAGCCCTTGAGCTGATCGCGGGCCGCGCCCGAGATGACGCCCACCTTGTCGGCGCCGGTGCGGACGTTCTGCGCGATGTCGGCCAGCGTGCGGATGATGGTGTTGAGGTCCTCGCGCCCCTCGCCGAGCTCGGAGACCGACTCCTTCATGGTCTCGACCACCTTGGCGGCCCGCCCGGAGATGTCGGACGCCAGGCCGGAGATCTGCTCGGCGGAGCGGCCGGACACCTCGGCGAGCTTGCGCACCTCCTCGGCCACCACCGCGAACCCGCGGCCGTACTCGCCGGCCCGGGCCGCCTCGATGGTGGCGTTCAGGGCCAGCAGGTTCGTCTGGTTGGCCACCGCGGTGATGGCCTCGACGATCTTGGAGATCTCCTTGGTCCGCTCGCCGAAGGCGAAGACCTGCTCGGAGGCCGCCTCGATGCGGGCGAACACCTTCTTGACCTTCTCGCCGGCCAGCCGGGCCGCCTCGCCGCCGCCGGCGGCGGAGGAGGAGGTCTCGGCCGAGGCGCGGGCCGCCTCCTCGGCGCTCCGGGCCGTCCGCTCGATGGACGCGGCGATCTCGCCGATGACCTTGGAGGTCCGCTCCACCAGCTCCGACTGCTGGCCGGCGCCCTCCGCGATCTTCTCCATCGAGGAGGCCACCTCGTCGGTGGAGGCGTTGACCTCCTCGGCGGAGGCCTGCAGGTCGTTGGCGCTGTCGGCCACCGACTGGGCGGTGCGCTGGATGCGGGAGACCAGGTCCCGCAGGTTCTCCTGCATGGTGCGGATGGCGCCGGTCAGCTCGTCGATCTCGTCCTGGAAGGTGCGGTTGCCCTCCGAGACGACGGTGCGGGAGAGGTCGCCGCGGCTGATCTCGACGGCCGACTCCTTGAGCCGCCCGACGCGGGCGGTCTGGGCGATGGCCACGGTGAGCCCCTGCCCCAGCAGGAGCGTGAGCCCCAGCACGACGGCGCCGGCGGCCACGGGGCTCTGGGGCAGCTGCTGGCTGATGAAGGGGAGGGCGAAGACCAGCACCAGCCCGACGATGAGGTAGCTCACCAGCAGCTTCACCTGGAGCGACGCCGTCAGGCCGCTGGTCTCCGGCGGGGGGCGCAGCGGCGTCTCGGCGGCGCGGCCGCGCACCGCCACGAGGTGCGGAGCGTCCTGCCAGCGCGCCGAGGGGCGGGTGGACAGTCGCTCGTCTCGGGGTCGCGCC
Source organism: Myxococcales bacterium (assembly GCA_021779335.1). Lineage (GTDB taxonomy): Bacteria > Myxococcota > Myxococcia > Myxococcales > Anaeromyxobacteraceae > JADKCZ01. The sequence continues at coordinate 2,746 of JAJYAW010000435.1, forward strand.
ACGGTCACCTCGGGTGCTGGGGAAGGCCTGGCCTCGCCGCGGAGCGGTCGAGGCCGGTCGGGCCGGCTCGATCCTAGGGGAGCGGCGCCGGATGTCAAAGGCGCGCCCCGCGCCGTCGGGGCGCCGGCGGGCCGGGCGCGGCTCAGGGATTCCGGCGCCGGGCCAGCCGGCGCGCCGCGGCCAGGTGATCGTGCCCGCGCGACACCGGGTGCTGGCCGCCGTCGGGGCGGGCCACCTGGACCCCGCGCGCGCGGGTCACGGTGCCGATCACGCAGAGCGGCGTGCCCACGGCCCTGGCCGCGGCCAGCGCTCGGGGCACCAGGCGGACCGGCACGGTGACGCACAGCTCGTAGTCCTCGCCGCCGGAGAGGGCCGGCCCCCACGGATCGGGGCGCCCCGCGGTGGCGCGCCGGTAGGCCGGCGAGAGGGGCAGCTCGGCGAGGCGCAGCGAGGCCCCCACGCCGGAGGCCTGGCAGAGGTGGCCGAGGTCCTGCACCAGGCCGTCGGAGACGTCGATGGCGGCGCTGGCCAGGCCCGACAGGGCGCGGCCGAGGTCGAGGCGCGGCCGCGGGCGGCGCTGCCGCCGGGCCAGCGCGGCCGGGGCGCCG
>JAJYAW010000436.1 GCA_021779335.1 Myxococcales bacterium
CGGGCTGGTGGGCCAGGAGGACCCCTCGGCCGCCCTCGCGCCGGACGGCGCGGACCGCTGAGCGCGTGACGGGGCCCGCGCCGCCCCGCCCGGCGCGCCGTCACAGCGCCGCGGCGAGCCGGCTGGCCTGCTCGATGGCGCGCTTGGCGTCCACCTCGGCGGCCACGTCGGCGCCGCCCACCAGGTGGACGCTCACGCCGGCGGCGCGCAGCGGCTCCAGCAGCTCGCGCTGCGGCTCCTGGCCGGTGCAGAGCACCACCGTGTCCACCTCGAGCAGGCGCGGCCGCCGCCGCTCCGCGCCGACGCTGATGGTGAGGCCGCGGTCGTCGATCCCCTCGTAGTTCACGCCGGCCAGCATCTCCACCTTGCGCGCCTTGAGCGTGGACCGGTGGATCCAGCCGGTGGTCTTGCCCAGCCCGGCGCCGGGTCGGGTGGGCTTGCGCTGCAGCAGGAAGACCTGGCGGGCCGGCGGCGGCGGGCGCGGCGTCACCACGCCGCCGCGCGCCACGGCCGGATCGCCCACGCCCCACTCCGCCTGCCAGGCCCCGAGCTCCGGCCCGTTGGCGCCGGGCGGGTGGACCAGGAACTCGGCCACGTCGAAGCCGATGCCGCCGGCGCCCACCACGGCCACCCGCCCCCCCACCGGCCGGCCGTGCAGCAGCACGTCCACGTAGGTGAGCACCTTGGGGTGGTCCTGGCCCGGGATGCGCGGATCGCGCGGCACCACGCCGGTGGCCAGCACCACCTCGTCGTAGCCGCCGCCCGCCAGCGCCTCGGCCGTGACGCGCTGGCCCAGCCGCACCGTCACGCCGGTGAGCTCGAGCCGGCGCCGGAAGTAGCGGAGCGTCTCCCGGAACTCCTCCTTGCCCGGGACGCGGCACGCCATGAGGAACTGGCCGCCCACCTCCGGCCCCGCCTCGAAGAGCGTGACGGCGTGGCCGCGCTCCGCCAGCAGCGTGGCGCAGGCCAGGCCGGCCGGGCCGCCGCCCACCACCGCCACCCGCTTCCGCGCCGCCGCCGGCCGGTAGACGAGCTCGGTCTCGCGGCAGGCGCGCGGGTTGACCAGGCAGGAGCACCTCTTCCGGCTGAAGACGTGGTCCAGGCAGGCCTGGTTGCAGGCGATGCAGGTGTTGATCTCGTCGGCGCGCCCCTGGGCGGCCTTCTTCACCAGCTCCGGATCGGCCAGCAGCGGGCGGGCCATCGAGACCAGGTCGGCGTCCCCTTCGGCCAGGATCCGCTCGGCCACCTCCGGCGCGTTGATCCGGTTGGTGGTGCAGAGCGGGATGGAGACCGCCCCCTTGAGCTTCCTCGTCACCCAGGCGAAGGCGGCGCGCGGCACGCTGGTGGCGATGGTGGGGACCCGCGCCTCGTGCCAGCCGATGCCGGTGTTGATGATGTTGGCCCCGGCCCGCTCGATCCCCTTCGCCAGCGCCACCACCTCGTCCCAGCTCTGGCCGTCGGGCACGAGGTCCAGCATGGAGAGCCGGTAGACGAGGATGAAGTCCTTCCCCACCGCCTGGCGCAGCCGCGTCACGATCTCGACGGGCAGCCGCATGCGCTGCTCGTAGGGGCCGCCCCAGGCGTCCACCCGCCGGTTGGTGCGGGCCGCCAGGAACTCGTTGATGAAGTACCCCTCCGAGCCCATGACCTCCACGCCGTCGTAGCCGGCCTCGCGGGCCAGCACGCCGCAGCGGACGAAGGCGCGGATCTGCCGCTCCACCCCCCGCGCCGAGAGCTCGCGCGGCGTGAAGGGGGTGATGGGCGACTTGACGCGCGAGGGGGCCACCGAGAGCGGCGAGTAGCCGTAGCGCCCCGCGTGCAGGATCTGCAGCGCCACCTTGCCCCCCTCGGCGTGGACCGCCGCGGTGACCTGCCGGTGCGCCCGGGCGGCCCAGCGGGTGGCCAGCATGGAGCCGAGCGGCGCGAGCCAGCCCTCCACGTTGGGGGCGAAGCCGCCGGTCACCATCAGCCCCACCCCGCCGCGGGCCCGCTCGGCCAGGTAGGCGGCCAGCGCCGGGTAGTCGCGGCGGCGGTCCTCCAGGCCCGTGTGCATCGAGCCCATGAGGACGCGGTTCTTCAGCGTGGTGAAGCCGAGGTCGAGCGGCGCGAGCAGGTGCGGGTAGGGGCTGGGCACGGGGTCTCCGGAGCGGAGGATGCTACCCCGACGCGCCCCGGCGCGCCCGCGTCGCCTGGGGCACCCGGCGGCCGCGCCCCCCTGGCCCGGGCGCCGCCGGGCTCACCAGAGGAGGCGGGCCAGCAGGCCGAGGGTGGTGGAGTAGCCGACCACCGAGCCCTTGACCCTCCCCTGGGCGTCGAGGAAGTAGGTCGTCGGGAAGACGTCGACGTGGAAGGTGCGCAGCACGGCGTCGTCGCCGAGGAGCACCGGGTAGTCGACGCCCTGCTCGGCCACGTACCCCCGGACCTCCGACGGATCGCCGAAGGCGGCGGCCACCGAGACGACCCTGGCCCGGCCGCCGGTCCAGCGGGCCACGCGGGAGACGTTGCCCGACTCGGCCTTGCAGACGGGGCACCAGGGGGCCCAGAACACCAGCGCGGTCGGCGCGCCGCGCAGCGAGGAGAGCGCGACCGGCGCCCCGGAGAGGGTGTGGAGCGTGGCCTCCGGCGCGGTGCCGGACGCGAGGAGGCCGCGCGTCTGGTACCAGCCCGCGCCCGCCATGATGACGGCGAGGACGGTGAGATCGATGGCCCAGCGCGCCCAGCGCCGCTGGCGCAGGGCCTGGAGCCGGGCCAGCCAGCCGGCCCCGGGTGCGGTGGCGTCGGCCATGCCGGTTGGAGCCGCGCCGGCCGCGGGGGGTTCTCCCCTCCTGGGTCGGGAGCGGCCGCGGCCTTCGACGCCCGCTGCTATGGTCGAAGGCGATCGTGTCCAAGGCCTTCACCAGCGAGGAGACGCCCGACGAGGGGCCGCTCACCCGGGCCGCGCCCAGGCTGGCGCCCGGCGAGGTGCGCTACGTGACGCCGGAGGGGCAGGCCTCGCTGCGCCGCGCCCTCGAGGCGGCCCGCGCCGCGCGGACGCCGGAGGGGAACGCCCGCGCCGCCCTGCTCGAGGCGACGCTCCAGGTGCTCACCGTCCACGGCCCGGCGGGCGCCCCGGCGGGCGAGGCCGCCTTCGCCCGCTGGGTCACCGTGGAGGACCAGGACGGGCGGCGGACCACCTGGCGCCTGGTCGGCCCGGACGAGGCGGACGCCCGCCGCGGCCTGCTCAGCGCCCACGCGCCGCTCGGCCGGGCGCTGCTCGGCTGCCGGGCCGGCGACGAGGTGGAGCTGCCGCGGCCGGAGGGCGCCCGGCGGCTCACGGTGGTGGCGGTGAGCGAGGCGGCGCCCT
>JAJYAW010000437.1 GCA_021779335.1 Myxococcales bacterium
GACGAAGGCCAGGATGGTGGCCACCGCCTTGTAGGTGGCGGCCGGGATCTCCCGCCCCACCTTCACCTTCTTGTAGAGGAGGCGTGCCAGCGGGATGTCCTGCACGATGGGGACGCCGCTCTCGCGGGCCAGCGTCCGCATGTGCTCGGCCAGCGCCCCCTTGCCCTTGGCGGTGACGCGCGGCGCGGCCCCCTCGTCGCGCCGGTAGCGGATGGCGATGGCGATGTGGGTCGGGTTGACGACCAGGGCGTCGGCGCGGGGCACCTCGCGCCGGGCGGACGAGGCGACGATCTCGCGGTGGCGCTTCTTGCGCTTGCCCCTGGCGGAGGGATCGCCCTCGTCCTCCTTCCACTCGCGCTTGGCCTCTTCCTTGGTCATCTTCATCTTCTTGAGGTAGCGCCAGTGCGTCACTGCAACGTCGATGCCGGCGATGGCCGCCGCCACGAGGAGGACCGGCTTGGCGGCCTTGACCAACAGGCCCAGCATGACCGCCAGCTCGGAGGCGGGATCGGCCCCGAGCATGCGCGGCAGCGTCACGAAGTCGTCGGACACCGCCAGCCAGGCCGCCGTGCCGATCGCCACCACCTTGACGAGCGACAGCCCGAGGTCGACGGCGAAGTCCTTGGTGAACACCCTGCCGATGGCCACGCCGCGCCAGAGCCGCCGGAGGTCCGGCTCGAGCTTGCTGCTCCAGAAGCCGCCCCGGGTCTGGAGGAGCGTCGCCGCCGAGGCCCCCGCCGCCGCGGCGGCGCAGACGGCCAGGGTCAGCGCCACCGGCCGGTACATGTGGACGCCCAGGTCGCCGAAGGGGGCCCGGTCCACCGCGCCGGCCACCTCGGAGAAGAGGGTGGCGAGCGCGCCGCGCAGCGACGGTCCCAGCGCCACCATGGTGAGGGCGGCCGCCGCCAGGCTCGCCACCGGCGCGGCGTCCCGCCCGATGGGCAGGTCGCCCTGCTCGTGGGCCTGCCCCAGGCGCTTGGCGCTGGGGGCCTCTGTCTTCTCCGAGTCGTCCGCCTGGTCCTCGGCCACGGCTCACCCCTGGAAGGCGGCCACGGCCGCCCTCGCCACCAGCTCGGCCACCGCCGGCGCCGACATGTAGACCGCCAGCCCGCCCGCCAGGATGGCGACCGAGAAGCCCACGTTGGCGAGCCCGAGCTGCGGGGCCATCCGGTTGAGGACGCCCATGACCGAGTGGCCCAGCAGCACCGCCGCCATGACGGGGAAGGCCATGCGCACCGCCAGGGCGGTGGCCAGCACGGCGTGGCCGATCACCTGCGAGGCCAGGGCGCCCAGGTCCGGGCGCGCGCCGGGCGGCCAGGTCCGGGCGGCCCGCACCAGCCAGGAGACCGCCTCGCGGTGGATGCCGAGCGACAGGGCGAAGGCCTGGGCGCCGGCGTAGAGGTACTGGGAGAGGCCGGTCGACTCGGCGCCGGTGGCGGGATCGATGAGCGCGGAGAAGCCCAGCCCGGCCGTCAGCCCCGCCAGGTGCCCGGCCGCCAGCGCGGCGTCGAGGAGCCAGCGGGCCGAGAGGCCGCCGAGCAGGCCGGTCACCGCCTCGATGGCGGCGGCGCTGGCCAGCCCCAGGATGGAGGAGGGGATGGGCACGGCCGGAGCGCCGGCGCCGGCGTGGATGGCGAAGGTGAGGACCAGGGCGATGGCCAGCCGGACGCGGGCCGGCACGATGCGCGCGCCCAGCATGGGCGCGGTCACCACCAGGCCGGTGGTGCGGAAGAGGAGGAGCCCGAAGCCCCAGAGGGTGGGGAGGGACGCCTCCATGCCGTCACCGCCCGCTCATGCGGACGATCGACTGCGCCAGGTACTGGCTCATCCGCTCCATCATCCAGCCGCCCGCCAGCCAGAGGCAGGCCGCCGCGGCCGCGGCCCGCGGGAGGAAGCCCACCGCGGTGTCGTTGATCTGGGTGGCCGCCTGGAGGATGCCCATGACCAGGCCGACGCCCAGCATGACCAGGAAGATGGGGCCGCCCACCACGCCGACCATCACCAGCCCCTCGCGGAGGAGGTTGGCGGGGATCTCGAGGGTCATCCGAAGCTCCGGACCAGCGAGGAGACGACCAGGCGCCAGCCGTCGGCCATGAGGAAGAGCGCCACCTTGACCGGCAGGGCGATGAGGGTGGGGGGCACCATCATCATCCCCATCGACATGAGGAGGGTGGCCACGATGACGTCCACCAGGAGGAGCGGGATGTAGAGGAAGAGCCCCATGCGGAAGGAGGTGGTGAGCTCGGAGATCATGAACGCCGGCATGACCACGCTCATGGGCATGACCTCCCCGGCCGTCGGCCGCGGGCGCCCCGAGACCTCGTAGAAGAGCTGGAGGTCGGCGTCGCGGGTCTGGCGCAGCATGAAGTCCCGCAGCGGCCCGCTGGCCTTCTCCAGCGCCTCGACGTGGCCCATGCGGTCCTCCAGGTAGGGCTGCAGCGCGTCGGCGTACACCCTGGTGGCGGTGGGCTGCATCACGAAGAAGGAGAGCACCAGCGCCAGGCCGAGCAGCACCTGGTTGGGCGGCAGCTGCTGGGTGCCGAGCGCCTGCCTGAGGAAGCCGAGCACGATGATGATGCGGGTGAAGGAGGTGACCGAGACCAGCAGCGCGGTGGCGAAGGAGAGGGCGGTGAAGAGCAGGAAGAGCTTCACCGGCGCCGACCCGCCGCCCTGGACGGAGATGGAGATGGGGGAGTCGGTCAGGGCCGAGGCGGCGACGGCGAGGAGGCTCACCGGACGCTCCCGGTGTGGCCGAGGCTCAGCTTGCGGCGCAGCTCCTGATCCTCGGCGCTCTCGGCCAGCAGCGAGTCGAAGGCGGGCGGGCCGGAGGGCTCGGCCTCCGCCTGGGTGGCGGGGTGGCCGCCCAGCCCCGCGGCGGAGCGGCCACCCAGCCCCGCGGCGGAGCGGCCACCCAGCCGGGAGAGCAGGCCGAGGACCACCCCGCGGCCAGGCGCCGCCTCCGGGGCGGGATCCGGCACGGCCGCCAGGCGGGCCGTCGCCTCCGCGCCGTGCCCCGCCAGGCCCGCGGGCCGGGCCGCCAGGAGCTGCAGGCCGGCCTCCGACGAGCCGATGACCAGCACCTCGTCGCCCACCCGGGCCACCACCAGGGCGCGCTTGGGGCCGATGCTGGTCGTCTCGAGCACGTGGACCAGCCGGGGCGCCTGCCGCCGGCGGCGGCTGAAGACCAGGGCGGCGATGGCCAGCGCCAGCAGCACGGACACCGGGAGGATGAGGGCGTCGAGCCCGGGGCCCGCGGCGGTGGGCAGGTGGAGCGCGGGGACGCCCGTGGCCGCGGGGGCGGCGAGCCCGATGCGCAGCGTCACCGGCACGCCAG
>JAJYAW010000438.1 GCA_021779335.1 Myxococcales bacterium
CGCGCTCCACCACCGCGAGCGGGCGGGCCAGCACCTCGGCGCGCGAGAAGGCGCGCTCGGCCCCGGCCACCGCGGCCAGCGGCTCCACGATCTCGCGGGCCGGCCCCACCATGACGACGCGCACGCCCACCTTGGCCGCGCCGGCCGCGGCGGTGAGGGCGTTCCCCCAGGTGGCGTCGGGCGAGGCCGGCAACAGCAGCACCAGCGCGTGGGGCGCCACCACGCGCATGATGGCCTCCAGCTCCAGCGGTCCGGGCAGGCAATAGATGGCGAACCCCGCCCGCTCGAGGTGCAGGTGGAGCGCGATCGCGACGTCGGCGTCCGAGCCAACGACCAGGACGCGCGACGCCACCGGGGTGGCGCCGGCCGGGCTCACGCGCTGCGGCCCCCCGTCTCCATCATGATGCGCCGCTCCAGGTCGGCCCGGTTGGTGGCGTTGCCCAGCGCGGTGTCGAGCGAGATCTTCTTCTGCTCGTGGAGCCGGTAGAGGAACTGGTCGAAGCTGTGCATGCCGAGATCGGTCCCGGCGGTCTCCATGTAGGTCCTGAGCTCGTCGATCTTGCCGCCGCTGCGGATGATCTCGCGCACGGTGGAGGTGGCCAGCAGCGCCTCCACCGCCGGGATGAGCCCGGCCGCGTCGGCGCGCATGAGGAGCCTGAGCGCGATGACCGCCTGGAGGTTGTCGGCCAGGCGGCCGCGCACCGTGTCCTGCTCGTCGGCCGGGAAGAGGCCCACCAGCCGCCCCACCGCCCGCGGCACGTCCGGCGTGTGGAGCGAGGTGATGACGAGGTGGCCGGTCTCGGCCGCCTTGAGGCAGATGTCGGCGGACTCCCGGTCGCGCAGCTCGCCCACCATGATGATGTCCGGGTCCTGGCGCAGGGCGGCCCGCAGGGCGTCGGAGTAGCTGGCGGTGTCGGACCCCACCTCGCGCTGGATGACCAGCCCCTTCCCGCCCGGGAAGAGGAACTCGATGGGGTCCTCCACCGTGATGACGTGGAGCCGCTCCTGCTGGATGATGTGGTTGATGATGGCGGCGATGGTGGTCGACTTGCCGTTGCCGGTGGCGCCCGTCACGATGATCAGGCCGCGCCGCGCCTCGGCGATGGTCTTGATGACCGCGGGCAGGTTGAGCGGGTCGAAGTCCGGGATGGCGAACGGGATGGTCCGCATCACCGCGCCCCAGGTGCCGCGCTGCTTGAAGATGCTGGCGCGGAAGCGCGAGACCCCGGTGAGGGAGTAGCTCCGATCCACCTCGCGGAAGTCGAGCGGGGTGAAGCCCGAGCCCGGCGCCTGCAGGACGAAGTTGGCGATGGCCTCGGTGTCGGCGTGCGTCAGCGGCGGATACTTGGCCGCCAGCAGCTCCCCGAAGACGCGATACGTCGGGGGGTAGCCGACCTCGAAGTGGACGTCGCTCGCCTGGCGCTTCACCGCCAGCTGGAGGAGCGAGTGGAACATGTCTTCGCTGAGTGGGCCTTGGCCTTCCATCGTGGGGCGGAGTCTAGCCCGGGATGGGCCGGGCGAGAAAAGCGAAAGGCCGCCTGGTCTCCCAGGGCGGCCTCTCCAGCTTCGGCGCTCTCGCGCCCACGACGGTGCTGCTTCTCCCGCCCGGGCCAGGCGGCCCGGGTCGGGTGGGAGGTGCCGAGGCTCCGGACTCACCTCGGCATGGACGTACTACGGGAGGTTGACCTCACTACTCGAGCGGTGCGGCTGCTTCGTCATGGTGTGGTCGGCGACCGGCCTCCGGCGGGAACAGTCCAGACTTCGTTTCAAGTGCCGTGCCGGCGAAGCGGGCGGATTTGGGTCGTGTGATTCTGGCTGGTTGGCCGTCTTCCGCCCCGGCGCGGGCGTGAATTGCGCAGGGTCTCCGGGCCACAGGGTGCGGCGCGACCCGTGGACCCTGGACCCTGCGACGAATCGGCTCCCCCTTTGCGAGCGACTTCCTTATAAGTGGCGGCATGTTCGACTCTGTCGAGGCGGCGTCCCAGGGGCTGGGTGCGGCGGGCTATCTCCCTTCCCGGGAGATCGCCACCTCCGTCTTCCTGGCCGATCGGCTCGAGAAGCCGCTCCTGGTGGAGGGGCCCGCCGGGGTCGGCAAGACCGAGCTGGCCATTGCGTTCGCGCGAGCGTCCGGGCGCGAACTGATCCGGCTCCAGTGCTACGAGGGGCTCGACGAGGCCAAGGCGCTCTACGAGTGGGAGTACGCCAAGCAGCTGCTCTACACCCAGCTCCTCAAGGACCGGATCGGGGCCGCCGTGGCCGGCGCCACCACCATGGCCGAGGCCGTGGACCGGATCAGCGCCGAGGGGAACGTCTTCTTCAGCGAGCGCTTCCTCTCGCCGCGCCCGGTGCTGCAGGCCATCCGCTCGCCGCGCCCCTCGCTGCTGCTGGTCGACGAGGTGGACAAGGCCGACCCGGAGCTGGAGGCCTTCCTGCTCGAGATCCTCTCGGACTGGGCCGTCACGGTGCCCGAGCTGGGCACGCTGCGCGCCGCCGTGGTGCCGCGCGTGGTGCTCACCTCCAACGCCAGCCGGGAGCTCTCCGACGCCCTGCGCCGCCGCTGCCTCCACCTCCACGTGGGCTTCCCCACGCAGGAGCGGGAGCTGGCGGTGGTGCGGGCCAAGGTGCCGCAGGCCTCCGAGGCGCTGGCCCGGCAGGTGGTGGCGGCGGCGGCGCGCCTGCGCGCCATGGACCTGCGCAAGGCCCCGTCCATCGCCGAGACCATCGACTGGGCGCGGGCGCTGCTGGTGCTCGGGGCAGGCGCGCTCGACGCCCGGTCGCTGGCGGACACGCTCGACGTGGTGCTGAAGCACCAGGCCGACGCCGAGCACGTCCGGTCCCGGGCCGCCGAGGTCCTGGGGTAGGATCCCCCGGCCTCCATGACCCCCAAGCGCATCCTGATCGTCGAGCCCGACGGCCCCTTCGCCCTCTCGGTGGCCTCGCTCTTCCGCGCGGAGGGCCACGCCACGGCGGTCGCCGGCAGCGCCGGCGAGGCCGAGCTCCAGATCGCCGCCCGCCGGCCCGACCTGGTGGTGCTGCGGGCCGAGCTGCCCGACCTCTCGGGGTTCTCGCTCTGCGCCCACCTGCGCCACGATCGGAGCACGGCGCGCCTGCCCCTCATCCTCTACAGCTCCGACACCCCGCCGGCCTCGCTGGCCGAGCACGCCCGCACGCCCTGGGCGGCCAGCGGCTACCTGGCCATGCCGCTCGACACCACGGCGCTCACCACGCTGGCCCGCCGGCTGCTGGCCGCGGCCGAGCCGGTCGAGCTGGCCGACGACGCCATCCTCGAGGAGGTGGACCCGGCGGGCGCCGCGCCCGCGG
>JAJYAW010000439.1 GCA_021779335.1 Myxococcales bacterium
GAGCCCCGGCGGGCCCGCCCCGGGCGGTCCGGCGGCGCCTCAGCGCGACAGCGGGGGCGGGTCGCGCAGGTCCTTGGAGGGCGGCGGCGGCGGGCGCACCGGCTTCTGGACCGCGATCTGCTTCAGCACCTCGGCCACCGCCCGGTCCAGCTGCGGGTCGCGCCCCGCCGCCAGGTCGGCCGGCAGGTCGTCCACCTCGATGTCCGGCCAGACGCCCTGGTTCTCCACCACCCAGCGGCGCTGCAGGTCGTAGATGCCGAACTCGGAGACGAAGGAGTAGCCGCCGTCCACCATCCCCGAGTAGACCCCGCGGATGCCCACCACGCCGCCCCAGGTCCGCTCGCCGATGATCGGCCCGAGGCCGTAGGCGCGGAAGTAGTACGGGAAGATGTCGCCGTCGGAGGCCGAGTACTGGTCGGCGATGGTGGCCATGGGGCCGCTCACCGCGGCGTCCGGGTAGGTGGTGGGCCGCTCGCCGCGCTGGTTGCTCATGCCCATGAGGCGGCGGCGCAGCCGCTCCAGGATCATCTGGGAGACGAAGCCGCCGCCGTTGGACCGCACGTCCACCACCAGCCCGGCCTTGCCGGACTGCGAGTAGAACTGGCGGATGAACTCGGTGAGGCCGCGAGCGCCCATGTCGGGGATGTGGAGGTAGCCCACCTGGCCGCCGGAGGCCTGGTCCACCCGCCGGCGGTTGGACTCGACCCAGTCGGCGTAGCGGAGGTCCCACTCGTCGGCGAGCGGCTGCACCTGCACCTCGTGGGCGCCCTGGGTGGTCGGCTTGCCGTTGACCAGCAGGGTGACGGTCCGGCCCGGCGTCTGCTGCAGCAGCCGGTAGGGCTCGTCGCTCCCCCGCAGCTCCTGCCCGTCGATGGCGAGCAGGAAGTCGCCCGCGCTCACCTTGACGCCCGGGGCGGCCAGCGGCGCGGCCCGGTCGGCGATCCAGGGCTGGGCCGGGAGGATGCGGGCGATGCGCCAGCGGCCCGAGGCGCCGTCGAGCGCGAGGTCGGCGCCCAGCGTGCCCACCGGGACGCGGTCCCCCTTGGGCAGGTCGCCGCCGCCCACGTAGGTGTGGCCGGTGCCCAGCTCGCCCACCAGCTCGCCGAGCACGTAGGTCAGGTCGTAGCGGTGGGTGACGTGCGGCAGGAGCGCGGCGTAGCGCTCGCGCATGGCCGGCCAGTCCACCTTGCCCATGTCCGGCAGGTAGAAGAAGTCGCGGTAGAGCCTCCAGGTCTCGTTGAAGATCTGGGCCCACTCGGCGCGCGGATCCAGCTCCAGCTTCAGGCCGTCGAGCTTGAGCGCGCCCTCGCCGACCTTGAGCCCCTCCTTGGGCTCCACCAGCCCCCAGACCTTGTCGGCCTGGTAGAGCAGCCTGAAGCCGTCGGCCGCCACCTCGTAGCGGTCCACGCCCGCCAGCAGCTCGGTCTCCTTCCGCTTCTCGAGATCGAAGCTCTTGACGGCACCCTTCCTCCCACCGGGGCCCTCCGTCAGCGCCATGGTCGGGAGCGAGCGCCAGTAGAGCTTCCCCTTGGCGAGCTGGAGGTCGCGGTCGTTCCCCGGCTGGACTGGGAACGGGACGATGCGCTCCTGGATGCCGGCCAGGTCGATGCGCACCGGCTCGGCCGGCTTCCTGGCCGCCTGCTCAGCCCCCTTCTTCTCGCCGTCCTTCTTGTCGGCGCCCGGCTCCACCGGCTTCGCCTCGTCGCTGCGTGGCGCGAACGGGGAGGGGAGATCGGCGCGCAGCGTGATGGCGTGGGGCCGGGTCATCTTGTTGACGGTGTAGGACATCTCCAGGCGGCCCAGGGTCGGGGCCACGTCACGGTTGGAGAGGACGTAGAGCGTCTTGCCGTCCGGGTCGAAGACCGGCTCGCCGCTGTCGAAGCCCTCGGCGGTGGCCTGGGTGACGCTCTTCCGGTCGAGCGAGTAGAGGAAGATGGCCGTGGTGTCGGTGGCGGTGTCGGTGGCGTAGGCCAGCCAGCGGCCGTCGGGCGCCCAGGCGTACTCGGAGATCTCGCGGTTCGGGGCCGTCACGGCCAGCTGCGGCTTCCGGTCGGCCAGGGAGACCCACCAGAGCCGCAGGCCCCGGTCGGCCCAGGCGATCTTGCCGGAGTCCGGCGACCAGACCGGCGGGAAGTGCCAGGTGGGCGGGCCGCTGGTGAGCTGGACGGGCTTCGACCGGCCGTCCTGCGCCACGACGTAGAGCTCCTCGTCCCCGGTGGCGTCGGAGAAGTAGGCGATCCAGCGCCCGTCGGGCGACCAGACGGCGTCGCGCTCGCGCACGCCGGAGGTGCGGGTGACGTTCCGGGTGTCGCCGTGCTCCGCCGGGACGGTGAAGACGTCGCCGCGCGCGGTGAAGGCCACTCGCTTGGCGTCCGGCGAGAGCGAGGCGCCGGTGATCCGCTCGGCCACCGCGACCCAGCGCTTACGGGCGAAGCGGGCGTCGTCGGGGAGCTGCACCGGCACCCGCCGGGCCTTCCCGTCCTTCGGGTCGAAGAGATAGATGAAGCCGCCGTTCTCGAGGACCAGCCGGTCCTTGCCGGCGTGGGCCCACTTGCAGTCGAACTCCTTGAAGTCGGTGACCCGGGCGCGGGTCCTGGTGGCGAGATCGTAGCGCCACAGGTTGACCTTCCAGTCGTCCTGGTCGGAGAGGTAGTAGACCGCGCCGCCGATCCACATGGGCTGCGTGTCGGTGCCGCGCCAGTCGGTGATCTTCTCGACGGCGTTGCTGGCCAGGTCGTAGAGCCAGACGTCCTGCGCCATGCCGCCCTCGTAGCGCTTCCAGGTCCGGAAGTCGCGGAAGATGCGGGTGATGGCGGCCCGCTTGCCGTCGGGCGAGAAGCTGACGTGGCCGGCCTCGGCGATGGGGTAGCGCTCCACCGGGCCGCCCTCCGGGCGCACCGCCCAGGGCTCGCCGCTGAAGCCGCCCATGGGCCCCCGCTGACCGCGGAAGAGGATGCGGCCGTCCGGGGTCCAGCCGAGGACGATGTTGTCGAAGCCCATCCGGTCGGAGTTCTCGCGGGACGGGTACCAGGTGAGCCGGCGCGGCTCCCCGCCGGCGGCGGGGATGACGTAGACGTCGGAGCTGCCATCGACGTGGCCGGTGTAGGCGATCCACCGGCCGTCGGGCGAGAAGCGCGGGAAGACCTCGATCCCGTCGCCGCTGGTGAGGCGGCGGGCCAGGCCGCCGGCGGCTGGGACGGTCCAGAGGTCGCCGCCGTGGCTGAAGGCGATGGTGTCGCCGTTCACGTCCGGGAAGCGGAGCAGGCGCGCCTCGCCGGCGGCCGGCGCGGCGGACGCCTCGGG
>JAJYAW010000440.1 GCA_021779335.1 Myxococcales bacterium
GGCGCCCAGCCGGCTGGCCCGGGCGGCCAGCGCCAGCGCCTTGTCGCGGTCCGCCTCGTCGGCGCTCCAGCGGTAGAGGGCGTAGCGGGCCCGGGCCGCCTCCAGCGTGGCCGCCGGCGCGTCGGGGCCGCGGGCCGCCGCCAGCAGCCCCTTGATGGCCTTCTCCCAGTGGTGGTGGAAGCGGCGGCGCTGCGGATCGCGCATCAGGGCGCGCAGGGCGGCCCGGGCCTGGTCGAGGCCGCTCGCCTTCGGGGCCAACGCCGGCGCGCCGCCGTGCCGCGCCTGGCGGCTCGACTTCGTCCTCGACGCGGGGCCGGCGACGTGGCCGGCGTGGGCGGCCAGCAGGGCGGCGAGCAGCAGCGACAGGGCCTGTCCCATGGGGGGGGACTCTCGCCTGCGTCGATATCGCGGTCCACTTTTCGGCCGCGGCGGCGCTATGATCCCCGCCTCCAACAGGAGGCAAGGCCATGGCGAACCAGAAGCGGGTGGGCGTGCTCCTCTCCGGCTGCGGCTTCCTCGACGGCGCGGAGATCCACGAGGCGACCTGCACCCTGCTCTCCCTCGACCGGCGCAAGGCCGCGCTCGTCGCCACGGCGCCCGACGTGGCGCAGATGCACGTGGTGGATCACCTGGCCCAGCAGCCGGCGGTCGGGCAGGGACGGAGCGTCCTCGTCGAGTCGGCGCGCCTCGTGCGCGGACGGATCACCGACCTCGCCAAGGTGAGCGCCGCCGACCTCGACGCCCTCATCCTCCCGGGCGGCTTCGGCGCGGCCAAGAACCTCTGCTCCTTCGCCGTCGAGGGGCGTCAGATGCGCGTGCTGCCCGCCGTCGAGGCGCTCATCCGGGCCATGCGCGCCGCCGGGAAGCCCATGGGCTTCATCTGCATCGCGCCGGTGCTGGCGGCCAAGGTGCTCGGCGCCGACGGCGTCCGGCTGACCATCGGCGACGACGCCGAGACCGCGGGGGCCATGGAGTCCTGGGGCGCGCGCCACGTGGCCTGCGCGGTGGATCAGATCGTCGTCGACGAGCGGCTGCGGGTGGTCTCGACGCCGGCGTACATGCTGGGGCCCTGGATCGCCGACGTGGCCGCGGGGATCGACAAGCTCGTGGCGAAGGTGCTCGAGCTCGCCTGATGACCTGGTTGCGCCTCGTTCTCAGGAGCCATGAGGTGAAAAAACCCCATTGGCCGGCTGTGTTGTGCCAGGTCGCTCACCGAGTGAGACCGTGTCGCAAACCTGCGACATCCCACCACATTTCTCTCGCGGCGCTCTGAATTCCCAGTAGAGTGCCGCGTCCAAATGTCGGGCGGGCTGGTCCGCCCCAGACTTCCAGGAGCAGACAAGTGAACAAGATCCTCGTCGCCGTCGCCGCTGCCTTCGTTCTCGTCGGGACCGCCGTCGCTGCTGAGGCCGGCCCGGCCACCATGACGTTCGACACCAAGAACGGCAAGGTCACCTTCCCCCACAAGGCCCACCAGGATCGGCTGAAGGACTGCAAGGTCTGCCACGCCGACGAGAAGGGCGGCAAGATCGCCGGCTGGTCGAAGGACAAGGCCCACGGCCTCTGCCGCAAGTGCCACGAGACCGAGAAGAAGGGTCCCGTCAAGTGCGCCGAGTGCCACGTCAAGAAGTAGGCACCTCGCCGTAGCGTCGTGACGGAGGGGCCGGGTGACCGGCCCCTCTTCGTTTGACCGGCGCCCGGCTAGCCGCCCAGCCGCTTCTTCATCCCGGCCAGCAGGTTGAGCGCGTCGAGCGGCCGCAGGGCGTCCACGTCCAGCGCCTCGAGCTCCGCCAGGAGCGCGGCGGCCGCCGGGTGGGCCGGCGCCCCGAACAGCCCGAGCTGCGGCGAGGGCTCGGCGGCGCGGCGGGTCCGCTCCCGCCGCCCGCGCGCCAGCTGGGCGTGCCCGGCCTCGTCGAGCTCCATGGCCTCCAGGTTCTTGAGGACCTCGCGCGCGCGCCCCAGCACCTCGGGCGGCAGGCCGGCCAGCTTGGCCACCTCGATGCCGTAGCTCCGCGAGGCGCCGCCGGCCACCAGCTTGCGCAGGAAGACCACCTGGTCGCCCACCTCGCGCACCGCCACCGAGAGGTTGCGCACCCCGGGCCGCTCGCGGGCCAGCTCCTGCAGCTCGTGGTAGTGGGTGGCGAAGAGCGTGCGGCAGCCCACCCGGTCGTGCAGGTGCTCGGCCACCGCCCAGGCGATGGAGACCCCGTCGAAGGTGGAGGTGCCGCGGCCGATCTCGTCGAGGATCACGAGCGAGCGGCGCGTGGCGTTGTGGAGGATGGCGGCCGTCTCGGTCATCTCCACCATGAAGGTGGAGCGGCCCCGCGCCAGGTCGTCGGAGGCGCCCACCCGGGTGAAGATCCGGTCGGCCACGCCGATGCGGGCGCGCCGCGCCGGCACGAAGCTGCCGAGCTGGGCCAGCAGCACGCAGAGCGCCGCCTGGCGCATCACCGTGGACTTGCCGGCCATGTTGGGGCCGGTGATGACCAGGAAGGTCCCGTGGGCCACGGCGGCCGGGTCGCCCGCCGCGGCCACCTGCACGTCGTTGGGGACGAAGCCGCCCGAGTCGGGCGGCAGCAGCGCCTCCACCACCGGGTGGCGCGCGTCGACGAGGTCCAGCGCCTCGGAGCCGTCCACCTCCGGCCGGCAGTAGCCGCGCTCGGCGGCCAGCCGGGCCAGCGAGAGGAGCGCGTCGCCCGTCGCCACCGCGGCGGCGGCGCTGCGGATGCGCGCCCCCTGCGCCACGAGGCGCTGGCGCAGCGCCTCGAAGAGCTGCTGCTCCAGGGCGAAGCGCCGCTCCTCGGCGGTGAGGACCTTCTCCTCGAAGGCCTTGAGCTCGGGCGTGATGAAGCGCTCGCCGCCCACCGTGGTCTGGCGCCGCTCGTAGTCGGCGGGGACGGCGTGCAGGTTGGCCTTGGTGACCTCGATGAAGTACCCGAAGACCTTGTTGAAGCGCACCTTGAGCGAGCCGATGCCGGTGCGCTCCTTCTCGCGGGCCTCCAGCCGGGCGATGTAGCCCTTGCCGTCCTCCGCGATGGCCACGATCTCGTCGAGCTCGGCGGACCAGCCGCGCCGGATGGTGCCCCCCTCGGCCAGGGTGGCGGGCGGCTCCTCGGCCACGGCGCGGTCCAGCTCGGTGGCCAGCGCCTCCAGGCCGCGCGAGGCCGCGCCGGCGACCCTGAGGAGCGGCGAGGCGCGCCCCTCCAGCAGGTCGGCCAGCGCCGGCAGCGCCAGCAGCGCGCCGCACAGCGCCCGCAGGTCGCGGCCGCTCCCCTGCCGGAGCGTCAGCTTCGCGAGCAGCC
>JAJYAW010000031.1 GCA_021779335.1 Myxococcales bacterium
CGAGGTGCTCTGGGACGTGGAGCCGCCCGGCGTGGAGCCGCGCTACCGGCTGCGCCGCACGGCCCGCAACCAGGGCTGCTGGCTGGCCTACCTGGTGGCGACCCGCTGACGCCTCGGAGGACGCCGGGGGCGCGGGCCGGGCCGCCGCGCCCGCGCCGATCCCCGGCGGCCGCGCCCGGGCCTCGCCGCCTCAGGCCAGGTTGTGGAAGACGCGCTGCACGTCGTCGTCCTGCTCCAGGGCGTCCACCAGCTCCAGGACCTCCTTGGCCTGCTCCTCGGGGAGGTGGACCGGGGTCTGGGCCACGTACTCGGAGTCGGCCGAGCGGACCGGGAGCTTGCGCGCCTCGAGCGCCGCCTGGAGCGTGCCGAAGTCGGCGAAGGCGCAGCGGATGACCAGCTGCTTCTCCCCCTTCTCGCCCGTCCCCTCGCCCATCTCCTCCAGCCCGTGATCGATGAGGTCGAGCTCCAGCGCGTCGGCGTCGACGCCCTCGGGATCCAGCCGGAAGACCCCCATGTGCTGGAACTGGAACGCCACGCTGCCGGTGGTCCCCATGTTGCCGCCGTGGTTCTTGAAGCCGACCCGGACGTTGGCCACGGTGCGCACCACGTTGTCGGTGGCCGTCTCGACCACCACCGCGACGCCGTGCGGCGCGTACCCCTCGTAGAGCACGACCTCGTAGCTCTGCTGGTCCTGGCCCGAGGCGCGCTTGATGGCGCCCTCGATCTTCTCCTTGGGCATGTTGGCCGCGCGGGCGTTCTGCAGGGCGCGGCGCAGGGCCGGGTTCAGGTCCGGGCTGGGGCCGCCGGCCTTCACCGCGATGACGATGTCCTTGCTGATGCGGGTGAAGACCTTCGCCATCTTGTTCCAGCGGGCGAACATCGTGGCCTTGCGCGTCTCGAAGATGCGTCCCATGGGCTCCCTCTCGCGGCCGGGCAGGTCACCCCGGCGAGCGTGCCGACAGGGCCGGATATCCCACCGGCAGGCCGGAGGCAAGGGAGGAGTGGGCACGGCGGCCGGCGCCGGCGCGACGACCCCATCCCGGCCGCCCCCGCGGCGCGGGCGGCTTGGTATGGATCGGCCCGTGGTCCGACGCGGCCGCGGACGCGGACGCGGACGGGACCCACCACGGCGGAGGGGGCGGGCGCGTGTTCAGCACCATCCTGACGGTCTGCACGGGCAACATCTGCCGCAGCCCGATGGCGGCGGCGGCGCTCGCCGACCGGCTGCGGCGGCGCGGGCTGGCGGCCACGGTCGAGTCCGCGGGGATCGCCGCGCTCGTGGGGCATCCGGCCGACGCCCTGGCGGTGGAGCTCCTGGCGGAGCGGGGCCTCGACCTCTCCGGCCACCTGGCCCGGCAGCTCACGCCGGAGCTGATCCGGCCCTTCGAGCTCATCCTGGTCATGGAGCGGGACCAGCAGCGGGAGGTGGAGGCGATCCTCCCGAGCGCGAGGGGGCGGGTGCAGCGCCTCGGCTACCGGGGAGGCTTCGACGTCCCGGACCCCTACCGACGGGGGCGGCCGGCCTTCGAGCGCGCCCTCGCGCTCATCGACCGCGGGCTCGACGACCTGGAGAGGTCCTTCTGGCCGGCGCGCCCCTGAGCCGCCTCCTCGGCACGGCCACCGGCCACGCGATGAGCCCTTCAGGGCCTGCGCCCTTTCAGTAGACCCCGAAAGCGCCCCGCCGCTTCCCCCGGGATCCCCGAGAATCTGCCCGAGACCCGCTCGGCTCGGGGAGGGGGGCCACGTGAAGAAGGCTTGCCTGGTGGTGGGGTTGGCGCTGCTGTCCGGCTGCTTCCTCGCCCCCGCGATGAAGATGGACGAGGCCTCCGCGGTGGACCGCGGGCGCGAGAAGACCCGGGACGAGGACTTCCGCATCCAGGACGTGACGCCCGCCCTCCTGGCCCGCCTGGCCGTGGAGGCGCTCCCCGCGCCGCGGCTCAACGATCCCCTCGCGGCGGAGGCGCCGTCGTACGAGTACCGGATCGCCCCCTTCGACGTCCTCCTCGTGACGGTCTGGGACCACCCCGAGCTGACCACGCCCACCGGGCAGTTCCGCTCGCCGGAGGAGAACGGCGTCCGCGTCGGCGGCGACGGGACCATGTTCTACCCCCACGTCGGCGTGATCCAGGTGGCGGGGCGGACCGCCGCCGAGGTCCGCAAGCTCCTCGCCGAGCGGATCAACCGCGTCATCGCCAACCCCCAGCTCGACGTCCGGGTGGTGTCCTTCCGCGGCAAGCGGATGCAGGTGACCGGCGAGGTGGTCCAGCCGACGACCGTCCCCATCACCGACGTCCCGCTGCGGGTGCAGGACGCCCTGGCCATGGCCCGCGGCTTCACGCCGGAGGCCGACCCGGCCAGCGTCACGCTGTCGCGCGAGGGGCGCACCTACCGCCTCAACCTGCAGGCCCTCTACGAGCGGGGCGATCTCTCGCAGAACTGGCTCCTCAAGGACGGCGACGTGGTCAACGTGGGGGACCGCAGCCGCAACAAGGTCTTCGTCATCGGCGAGGTGCGCGCGCCGCAGTCGCGCCTCATGGTGAAGGGCCGGATGACCCTGGCCGAGGCCCTCTACGAGACCGGGGGGATGGAGCCCAACGTGGCCGACGTCTCGAAGATCTTCGTCATCCGCGGCGACTACGCGGCCCCGAGCGTCTACCGCCTCGACGCCCGCTCACCCGACGCCGTGCTGCTGGCCACCCAGTTCCAGCTCAGCCCCCGGGACGTGGTGTTCGTCTCGACCTACGGCCTGGCCCAGTGGAACCGCGTCATCAGCCAGATCCTGCCGACGGTGCAGAGCCTGTGGATGCTCTACGACCTGACCTATCGGGCGTCCGTCTCGGCCCGGACCGGGACCCTCCAGTGACGCGGGCGCCGCCGGGCCGGGCCGGGGGCGCGCCGCGCGGGCGCCGGCGCCTCAGGAGGGCCGCGGCTCGGCGTGCGAGGAGCGGTACTCGTACCGCTGGTACCTGCCGTACCGGCCGTACCGACCGCCGACCGAGAGGACGTCGTTCAGCACGGCGCCCTGCACCTTGACGCCGCTCTGCGCCAGCCGCTTCACCGCCAGCGCGATCTCGCGGACGGGGTGCGCCCCCGCCCGCAGCACGAGCAGGTTCACCCCCGCCAGGCGAGCCACCAGCGCGGCGTCGGTGACGGCCAGGATGGGCGGCGTGTCGGCCATCACGAAGGCGTAGCGCGCCGAGGCCCAGGCCAGCAGCTGCTCGAAGGCGTGGCTCCCCAGCAGCTCGGCGGGGTTCGGCGGGATGCGGCCGGTGGTCAGCAGGTCCAGGTGCGGGTTCGAGGTGGTGCGGACCGCCTGCTCGACCGTGACCGTGCCGCTGATCACGTCGGACACACCCGGCCTCCGCTCCACCCCGAAGGCGCGGTGCACCCCGCCGCGGCGGAGGTCGCAGTCGACGAGGAGCACCCGGCGGTCGGGCGACGCCAGCACCCAGGCCAGGTTGACGCACACGAAGGACTTGCCGACGCCGGGGCCGGGCCCGCCGATGGCGACGATGTTGTTGCGCGACTCGACGAGCGCGAACTGGAGGCTGGTGCGCAGGCTGCGCAGGTTCTCGACCGCGATGTCGCCCGGCTCCGCCGCCGCCAGCAGCGGCGGGGCCCGCCTGGCCCCGGCGCCTCCGGCCCGCGCCCCCTCCGCCTGCCGCTCGCTGTGCGGGATGGTGGCGTAGACGGGGAGCCCGGTCCCGGCCTCGATCTCCTCCGCGTCCTCCGCCCCCTGGGCCAGCGCCTTGCGGAGGAACACCCCGCCGACCCCCGCCCCGAGCCCCAGCGTGAGGGCCAGCACCAGCACCAGCGCCGGCTTCGGGCGCTCGGGCCGGCGGGGCACGGTGGGCCGGTCGAGGATGCGCACGTTCCCGACCGTCCCCGACTTCACCACCCGGAGCTCCTGCGCCTTGTTGAGGAGCAGGGTGTAGAGCTCCGACGCCGACTTCACGTCCCGCAGGAGCCGGGCCGAGTCGACCTCGGCCGCCGGGATCTCGCGCATCCTCGCGGCGATGTCCGCGCGCTCGGAGCGGACCTGCTGCGCCTTCTCGTTCAGCGAGGCCAGGGCCGGGTGGTTGCTCGTGAAGCGCTGCCGCAGCTCGGCCCGCTGCATCTCCAGCTCCTGCAGGGCCCGGTCGAGCTCGACGGAGCGGTTGAGCAGCGAGGTGGTCTCGCCGGTGAGGTCGACCACCCCCTTCTTGACCTGGAAGGCGTTGAGGGCCGACTGGGCCGCGTCGAGGTTCGCCTTGACGATGGGCAGCTGGGACTCGAGGAACTCGAGCGTCTTGGCGGCCTCGGCCGACTTGCGCTCCACGTTCTGCCGGACGTAGGCGCCGGAGACGGCGCCCAGGATGGCCGCGGTGCGGGCCGGATCGGCGCCGTCCAGGCTCATGACCAGGATGCCGGTCTTCTTCCCCTTCTCGCTGACCCGCAGCTCCCGCTGGAGCTCGTCGATGGCGTCGTCGCGCCGCTGCCGCTCCACGGTGAAGCGCGTCCCCGGGTTGGCGACCAGCTTCGCCACGAACACCTCGACGCGCCGGTCCCCGTCGGTGGCGGAGGCGGCCGTCCCCACCTCGCCCTCGACCCGGAGGCGCCCCGAGCCGTCCTCGAGGCGGAAGCGGCCGCCCCCGGCGGCGGTCAGGTCCAGGGGCTCGTCGAGCAGGTCCTCGCTGACGTCGAGGCGGCCGACCTGGAGGCGCTCCCCGCCCCAGGCGAAGCTGGAGAGCCCCAGGAACGGCGAGGCGGGCGCCCCGGCCCGGGCGCGCCGGGCCAGCAGGCGCCCGAGCACGGGGAAGCGGCGCGGCGCGGCGGAGAGGTCGAGCCCCAGCTCGTCCACCACGCCGCCGAGGAGGATGCGCGACTGGATGATCTCGATCTCGGTCTCGGCGGGCACCCGCTCGGCGAAGAGGGCGGACAGCTCCTCCAGCCCGGCCAGGCTCCGCGTCCGGTCCTCGATCTGGATGGTGACGGTCGACCGGTAGACGGGCGTCGCCAGGATCAGGTAGGCCGCGGCGCTGGCCACCACCGCGGCCGCGATGGCGGCGATGGTCCAGCGCCCCTCGTACAGGACCCACAGCCGGCTCGCCAGCGTGGTGTCGTCTCCGGCGGGGGCCGGCGCGCGCAGCGCCACGACCTGGGGCGGCGCCGGGGGCGCGTCGGCGTCGCGCTCCACCTTCCAGCTCCCGCCCGGCTGGTGCTGAGGCTGCTCTGGGCTCATGCGGAGAACATTGGCGCTCGCCACACCCGGCGGCAAGTGGCCTGGGCGCCGCACGCGCACCTTCCGAGGGCTCGGTCATTCGAGCGCACCTCCCGTCGGGTCCGGCCGCACGGGGCATCCCGGAAGCGCCCTCGCAGGGGCGGCGTGCTCTACCGCCGCGGCCTCACCGCGGCGCGGCGCTGTACGCTCCGACCGGAGGGCGGCACGTGAGGGGACGACCGAAGATCATCCACGTCGTGGGCGCGCGCCCCAACTTCATGAAGATCGCGCCGGTGATGCGGGCCATCGGCCGCGCCGGCTTCGCCGACCAGCGCCTGGTCCACACCGGGCAGCACTACGACGTGGCCATGTCCGACGTCTTCTTCGCCGACCTCGGCATGCCGGCGCCGGACGTCCACCTCGGCGTGGGCTCGGGCTCCCACGCCGAGCAGACGGCCAGGGTCCTGGTGGGCTTCGAGAAGGTCTGCCTCGAGGAGCGGCCGGACCTGGTGGTCGTCGCCGGCGACGTGAACTCGACCCTGGCCTGCGCCCTGGACTGCGCCAAGCTCCGCGTGCCCTGCGCCCACGTGGAGGCCGGGCTCCGCTCCTTCGACCTGGACATGCCGGAGGAGGTCAACCGCATCGTCACCGACCGGCTCTGCGAGCTCCTCCTCACGCCGTCGCCGGACGGCGACGAGAACCTGCGGCGGGAGGGCACCGACCCGGCGCGGATCTTCCGCGTCGGCAACGTCATGATCGACACGCTCCTGGAGCTGCTGCCGAAGGCGCGGGCCACCGGGGCCCTGTCCCGGCTCGGCGTCGAGCCCGGCGGCTACGCGGTCGTGACGCTGCACCGGCCCTCCAACGTCGACAACCCGGCGGTGCTGGGCGGGCTCCTCGACGCGCTCTGCGCCATCCAGCGGCAGCTGCCGGTGGTCTTCCCCGTCCACCCGCGCACCCGGAGGCGGTTCGGGGAGTTCGGGCTCGGTGCGCAGAGCTCGACCCTCCGCCTCTGCGATCCGCTCGGCTACCTGGACTTCCTCGGCCTGACCTCCCAGGCCAGGCTCGTGCTCACCGACTCGGGCGGCCTCCAGGAGGAGACCACCGCCCTCGGCATCCCCTGCCTCACGCTGCGCGAGAACACCGAGCGGCCCATCACCGTCGACGAGGGGACCAACGTCCTGGTGGGCGTCGACCCGGCTCGCATCCTGGTGGCGGCGCGCCGCGTGCTGTCCGGGAGCGGCAAGGTCGGGCGGGTCCCGGCCCTGTGGGACGGGAAGGCCAGCCAGCGGATCGCCGAGGTGCTCCGGGACTGGAGGCGGCCGTGACCGCCGGCGGCGCCACGTCCGGGAGAGGGCAGGCGGTGCTGCACCTCGCCGACTACGGCGGGCCGTACCCGGGGAACTTCATCGCCTCGCTGCGCGCGCTCCGGCCCGAGCTCTCCCGCCGAGGCCTGGAGCCGGTGCTGGCCTTCTCCCACGTGGCCCAGGGGCGCAGGTGGCTCGAGGACCTCCGCGCCGACGGCTTCGAGGTCCACGTCCTGCCGCGCGGCACCGCGAGGGCCCTGCGCGCCGCCATGCGGCTGGTGCGCGCCCGGCGCGTCGCGGTCCTCCACACCCACTTCACCACCTTCGACCTGGCGGCCTGGCTGCTGCAGCAGTACGGGCGGCTCCTCGGGCGCCCGCCCGCGCTCTTCTGGCACGTCCACTCCCCCACCGAGTTCGAGCCCGGCCCGCTGCGGACCCTCAAGGACCGGGTGAAGTGGCGGCTGCTCGGGAGGACCGCCTCCACGGTCGTGGTCTCCGAGGGCGGCTACCGGGTCATGCTCGGGCGCGGCGTCCTGGGCGGGCGGAGCCGGGCCGTCCCCAACGGCGTCGACACCCGGCGGCTGGCGGTCCCGGCGGGGGAGCGCGCCCGCTGCCGGCGCGAGCTCGGCGTCGCGGACGGCGAGCGGCTCTGCGTGCTCTTCGGCTGGGCCCCGGAGCGGAAGGGCGTGGACCTCGCCATCGCGGCGGTCCGCGGGCTGGTGGAGGAGGATCACCTCCCGGTCAAGCTGCTCCTGGTCGGCGACGCGCCGACCAGGGCGCTCGCCGAGCGGTGCTGCCCCGCGGGGCTGCCGGCGTGGGTCCTGGTGGCGCCCCCGCTGGACTCGGTCGGCACCTACCTGGCGGCCTCGGATCTCTTCGTCTCGGCGAGCCGCGCCGAGGGCTTCTCCTACGCGGTCACCGAGGCGCTCGCCTTCGGCCGGCTGGTCGCCACCACCGACATCCCCGGCATGGAGTGGGCCCGCGCCATGCCGGCGGCGGTCTTCTGCTCGCCGGAGGACCCCGGCGACCTGCGGCGCGCCATGCGGCTGGCCCTCTCCTGGCTCGGGGAGGACTGCGCCGCCCGGTTCGCCGCCAGCCGCGGGCTCGTCGAGGCGCACTACAGCGTCGAGGCCTGGGCGAGGCAGGTCGTCGGGTACTACGGCGAGCGCCTCGGGCGCACGGCGCAGAGGACCGCGAGGTGACGCCGGCCCGGGTCGACGCCGCGGTCCTGGGAGGCGCCGCCGCGCGCCGCGAGCCCGGCCTGATCACGCGCGCGGTGCTGCTGGCCTTCTCCCTGAGCGTGCCCATCGACTCGCTGCGGGTCCCGGGCCTCGGCCTCGCGGTCGAGGGCGCCGCCCTGGCGCTCCTGCTCGCCGCCGTCGTCACCGTGGCCAGCAGCGGGATCTGGCGGCCCATCCCGCCCGCCATGCTGGCGCTGCTGGCGTTCGCCGCCTGGACGGCCGTCACCCTGCTCTGGGCGCACGACCTGCCGCCGGCCCTGGAGCGGGTGCTGACCAACGTCTCGCTCGTCGCCATCGTGCTGGTGGCCTGGCAGCTCGTCCGCACGCCGCTGGACCTCCGCCTGATCCTGGCCGGCTTCGTGCTCGGTGCCGGGCTGGTCGCGCTGGGCGCCTGGCGCTCGTTCCTGGCCGGGATCACGCACGTCGAGGCGACCTACGGGTCGGGGACGTCCATCGACGAGGCCCGCTACTCCGCCCTGGGCTTCGATCCCAACGACATGGGGCTCACCCTGGCCATCGGCCTCGTCATGGCGGGGTACCTGGGGCTGACGGGGACCGGGCGCTGGCGCCAGCTCTGGCTGGCGTACCTGCCGCTCGCCCTGAGCGCCGTCGCCCTGAGCGGGTCGCGCGGCGCGGCGTTCGCGGCGGCCTTCGCCGTCGCCGCGGTGCTCTGGTGGATGGCGCGGCGGAACCGCCGCGCCTTCCTGCTGGCCATGGCGCTCCTCGTGGCCGGAGGGGCGCTGGTCTGGCTCCGGACCCCGGAGACCTGGGAGCGGATCTTCACGGTGAGACAGCAGCTGGCCGGCGGATCGCTCGGCGAGCGGCTCCCCATCTGGCGCGCCGGGTGGGAGCTGTTCCTGGCGCACCCGCTCGCGGGCGTCGGGGTCGGGGGCTTCCAGTCGGCGGTGGCGCGGGGCCTCGGGTACGCCATCGTCGCCCACAACACGCCCTTGTCGGTGGCGGCCGAGGCGGGCCTGGTCGGCCTGGTCCTGTTCTACGGGGCGGTGGCGAAGATCGCCTGGGACGGCCTGGGCGCGCCCCGCGCCGACCGGAACCTGGTCCTCGGGCTGCTGGCCACCTGGTTCATCGGCACCGCCTCGCTGACCTGGGAGAACCGCAAGACCACCTGGCTGGTGCTGCTCATCGGCGCGGCCGTGCACGGGCTGGGGCGTGACCGCGCGCCCGCGGAGGACCCGTGAGCCCGGGCCAGGCCGGCCGTGGCGACCCGGCGCGGGGGGCTGGGCCGGCGCGGCCGAAGCTGCTCTTCGTGGGGGCCTTCCCGCCGCCCGGGAGCACCTTCCACGGCGGCAACGTCTCGGACTGCCAGGCGCTGCTGGCCTCGTCCTTCCCCCGGCGGGTCCAGCTCCTGCTGGTCGACAGCTCCGAGGGCACCGAGCCCTTGACCCGCTGGCAGCGCGCGGCCCGAGCCGGGAGGCGCGCCGCGCGCTTCGCCCGCCTCGTCCGCTCGGAGCGGCCCGCCGCCGCGCTCCTGCTCGCCTCCTCCGGGCTGAGCTTCGTCGAGAAGAGCCTGCTCGTCGCCTACGCCCGGGCCGCCGGGGTCCCCTCCCTGCTCTCGGTGCGCTCGGGCCACTTCATCGACCGGAGCCGCGACTCGGCGCCGTTCCGGGCGCTGGCGTGGGTCCTGCTGCGGGCGCCGGCCCGGCTGGTGTGCCAGGGCCGGCGCTGGCAGGAGCTGTTCCGGGACCGCTTCGGGCTGCCGGTCGAGCGGTGCCCCGTGGTCGACGCCTGGGTGGCGACGGAGGAGCTGCTGCAGGTGGGACGCCGGCGCGGGGCCGCACCCGGGCAGCCGGCGACGCTGCTCTACCTCGGGGCGCTGGAGCCGGCCAAGGGGCTCCTCGAGCTGCTGGCCGCCTTCGCCGGGCTCCACGGCGATCCGGCCTGGCGGGGAGCCACCCTCGTCCTCGGCGGCGAGGGCCCGCTGCGCGCGGAGCTGGAGCGGAGGGTGGAGGCGCTGGGGCTCCGCGAGGCCGTCCGCTTCGAGGGCTTCGTCTCGGGGGCGGCCAAGCTCAGGTGCCTGCAGGAGGCCGACGTCTTCGTCCTGCCGAGCCACACCGAGGGGCTGCCGAACGCGATGATCGAGGCCATGGCGGCCGGCCTGCCGGTGGTCGTCACGCCCGTGGGGAGCATCCCCGACGTGATCGTCCACGACGAGAACGGCTGCCTGGTCCCGGTGCGGGACCCCGCGGCCCTGGAGGGGGAGCTGCGCCGGCTCCTCGCCTCCGGGCCCCGCCGCGCGCGCCTGGGGCGCGAGGCCCACCGCGTCGCGGCGGCCCGGTTCAGCCCCGAGGGCGCCGCGGTCCGGCTCGAGCAGCTGGTGCGGGAGGTCTCCCGGGGCCCGAGCCCGGCGGCGAGGACCGACGTGGCGCTCCCCGGACCCGCGGCGCCGAGCGACGCGGCGCAGGAGGCCCGGCCGGTCGCCGCCAGGTCGGCCCGCATCCCAGGCCTCGACGGCCTGCGGGCGGTGGCCATCCTCTTCGTCGTCTTCTCGCACGCGCTGGCGGCGGCGACCCGCGGCGGGGCGGAGCCGTGGCTCTTCCTCCTGTGGGGGCAGATCGGGACCTCGAGCTTCTACGCCTTGAGCGGCTTCCTCATCACGCTGCTGCTGCTGCGCGAGCACCGGACCAGCGGGACCATCGACTTCAAGGGCTTCTTCACGCGCCGCGCGCTCCGGATCCTGCCGCCGCTGTGGGTATTCCTCCTCGTCAGCGTGCTCGCGGCGCCCCTGTTCCGGCCGGCCTTCACCTCTGACCAGCTGCTCAAGGTGCTCCTGTTCGTGGTCGACTACGCGCCCACCGGGGCCTTCTGGCTCGACCACACCTGGTCGCTGGGCGCCACCGAGCAGTTCTACCTCCTCTGGCCCTTCGCGCTCCTGGCGGCGCTGCCGCGCAGGGCCGAGCGGCTCGCCTGGTGGCTCATGTTCCTGGCGCCGGTGGTCCGGGTCGTCGGCTACGCGCTGGGCGTCCCCGGGAAGCTCGCCATGGCCTTCCACACGCTCATCGACGCCTTCATGATCGGGTGCCTGCTGGCCATCCTCTTCGACCGCGACCGGGCGCACTGGCTGCTCCGCGCGCTGGGCCGCGGCTGGGTGGCCGCGCTCTCCATCGGGTTCCTGCTGCTGGGCTCCCCGGTCCTCGCCCACCTGTACGGTGGCGCCTACTTCGCGACGGTCGGCCTCACCCTGAGGGCGCTCTCGGTGGGCTCCATCCTCGTCTGGGCGACCTCGAGCGAGGCCGGGCCGCTCCGCCGGCTGCTCAACCACCCCTTCGTCGTGCGCATCGGCCTCATGAGCTACAGCCTCTACCTCTGGCAGCAGCCGTTCTTCGACGGCGACGTCCACAGGACGTGGGTCGGCTCGCTCCCGGTCGCCCTCCTCGGCAGCTTCGGCCTGGCCGAGCTCTCCTACCGCTTCCTGGAGCTGCCCCTCGGCCGATACCGGACGAGGAAGCTGCGAGCCGCGGCGGCGCCGGCCGCCTCCAAGGCCGTCGCGTGATCTCCGCCGCCCGCTGAGCAGCCGCCTCGCGCCAGGCGCCGGGCGCCGGGCGCCGCGACCCACACTCCCAGCAGAATCGTCATGTATGCCCAGGTCCCACCTCCCCGGGGGCCCCTGATTGGGTGCTTTTGACATCCATCAATCCTTTCGACGCGTTGCGCTAGCTCGCGCGAATCGTCCGTTACTTCACGTGCATGTAGGTGTCTGTGGCCTCGTTCCCCAGCCTCCAAGGAGTCTGGAGGGGTCCCTCTTTCATGTGTCATTCGAGCTGGCGTCACTGGGCCGTGGTGGCCCGCGGTTCGCCAGGCGCTGCCGACCTGGCCAGGAGAACCAGCTCGATGAAGTCGCACCGCCCGCGTCTCGCCGTCGCCGTCGTCGCCGCCGCCCTCCTCTCCGCCGCCTGCGGCGGCCCCGCCAGCGTCACCTCCGTCCAGGCCGCCCCAGGGACCGCCTCGGTCACGGTCCAGCCGTCGCTGGCCCAGACCGCACCGGGCGCCTCGGTGGCCTTCTCCGCCGTCGTCTCCGGCATCGCCGACGAGACCGTGAGCTGGTCGATCGAGGAGGGCGCGAGCGGCGGGAGCATCGACGGCGCGGGCGTCTACACCGCCCCGGCCACCCCGGGCGACTACCACGTCGTCGCCACCAGCGTCGCCCAGCCCCAGGCGCGGAGCGTCGCCGCCGTGAAGATCGCGCGGCAGGCCGGGGCCATCACCCGGGTGAGCGTGCAGGACGCCACGGTCGCGGCCAGCGGGTCGGTCACCCTGGTGGCGAGCGTCACCGCGACCGGGACCATCGACACGTCGGTCACCTGGACGGTGGCGAGCGGCTCGCTCGGGTCCATCGACCCCAGCACCGGCGTCTACACGGCCCCCGCCACCGCGGGCGCCTACACCGTGTGGGCCACGAGCAACGCCGACTCGAGCATGCGGGACTTCGGCAACGTCACCGTGGTCGCGGCGGCCCAGACGGCCGCCATCTCGGTGTCGCCGTCCACCTCGGCGGCCTCGCCGGGCCAGGCGGTCCAGTTCACCGCCAGCGTCACCGGGGTGTCGGACACCGTCGCGCTCTGGACGGTCCAGGAGGGCGCCGCGGGCGGCACCGTGACCTCGAGCGGCCTCTACACCGCCCCCTCGACGCCCGGCAGCTACCACGTGATCGCGACCAGCCGCGCCAGCGCCTCGACGGTCGCCGTCGCCACCGTCGCCGTCGCCGCCGTCACCCCGCCCCCCCCGCCCTCCTCGGGCCCCGCCTACTACGTGGCGCACGGCGGCAGCGACTCGGCCGCCGGGACGCTGGCCGCCCCGTGGCGGACGCTCCGCTACGCGATGAGGCAGCTCCGGGCCGGCGACACCCTCTTCATCCGCGGCGCCCCCGCCGGGGCGAGCACCACCGCGGCCTGCGACGGGAGCGACTCGGGCGCCTGCTGGACCGAGACGGACGGCTGCGGCTTCGGCACCTGCAGCCCGCTGCACTGGGACGGCGCCGGGGTGAGCGCCGGCACCGGCGACGCGAGCCGCGTCACGGTGAAGGCGTACCAGGACGAGGTCGTCATCATCGAGCCGGCCTCCGGCGACAAGGTGGTGGCGTTCAACCCGAGCCAGGGGCCGGCCTCCTGCTCCTACGTGACGCTGGAGAACCTCATCCTCGACGGCCGGCACGTCGGCGGCGAGACCGTCCGCGTGGATCCCGAGACCATCTACTCCAACCCCGACACCGGCCACTGCAAGTACGTCAACGTGAACGGCGGCATCATCCGGCACGGGAAGTTCACGGCGGGCGTGGCCCTGGTCGGCAGCTACTGGACCTTCACCAACGTGGAGTTCACCGAGAACGGCACCCAGACCACCTCCGGCGACCACGACCACGCCATCTACCTGCAAGGCACCCACAACAGGTTCATCGGCGGGCGCATCCACCACAACATGCAGGGCGTCCAGTGCTGGAACGAGTTCCTCAACGGCAACGGCTACCAGGGCCACAACGAGTTCCGCGGCGTCGAGATCGACCACAACGGCGTGAACCCCTGGGGCGGCTACGTGCGCAACGGCACCGGCCCGGAGCTGGGGCTCTACCACGACGTCTGCACCTACAGCGTCGTCGACAGCTGCAACGTCCACGACAACACCAGCGGGAGCATCGGCGTGTCGGGCGACTGGGGCCCGATCCCGGCCAGCTACAGCACCATCTCCAACAACCACGTCTGGGGTAACGGCTCGGATCCGATCTACATCGGGAACGCGGTCGGGACGGTCCTCTCGGGCAACGTCTACTCCGCCCCGTAGCCGCCGGCGGGACCGCGCGCGCGATCCCCTCGAGGGCCGGCCCCGCCCGGGCCCCCGCGGCGCCCGCTCGCGTGCTCTAGGCTGCTCCCACCCCCTTCCCGCCGTGCCCGCCCCGACGGCGGGGCGGTGCCGGGGTGCCTTGGGAGCGGGCCCGCGGGCCCGGGGAGGACGCCGGATGGCCACCTGCCCGCGTCGCAAGAGACGGAGCCCGGCCGGCCTCGGCGGCCTCGCCCTGGTCGCCCTCCTGGCCGGCGCCGCCGACGCGGCGCCCGCCGCGCCGCCGGCCGCG
>JAJYAW010000441.1 GCA_021779335.1 Myxococcales bacterium
CGCAGGCTGGTGAGCTCGGCGGCGCACGGGGCGCACCCCGCCGCGTGGGCCTCGACCCGGCGCGCCTCGCCGGGCGGGAGGAGCCCGAGCGCCAGGTCGACGAGCCGCTCGCGGAAGGCGTCGTGGCTCACGAGGCGCGCCCTCCGGCCCGGGCGCCGAGGAGCGCGCCGTCCGGCCGGACGCCCTGCGCCTCCAGCCGGTCGCGCAGGGCCAGCAGCGCATAGCGCAGCCGGCTCTTGACGGTGTTCTCGTTGGCGCCGGTCGCCTCCGCGATCTCGGGGAAGGAGAGGCCGGCGTGCTCCCGCAGCAGGAAGACCTCGCGCTGCTCCGCCGGCAAGGCCGCAAGGGCCGCCTCCAGGCGCGGCCGCAGCAGCGCGTCGCCCGCCGCGTCGTCCGGGGCCCGCCCGGCGCCGGCCACCCGGTCACCGCGCGGCGCCTCGCCCGGGCGGGCGGCGTCGAGCGGCTCGGTGTCGCGGAAGACGCGCCGGCGCGCCTCGTCGGCCGCCAGGTTGCGGGCGATGGTGAAGAGCCAGGTCCGCACCAGGGCCCGCGGCTCCCAGCCGGCGGCGCCCTTCACCACCCGGAGGAAGGTCTCCTGCAGCAGGTCCTCGGCCCGCGCCGGGTCGCCGAGCAGCCGGCACAGGAAGGAGTGGATGGGCGTGCGGTGACGGCGCATGAGCGTCTCGAAGGCCCGCGCCTCGCCGCGCTGGAACCTCCGCATGAGCTGCTCGTCGGTCTCGTCCGGCGCCACGGCCTCACGCGGGCCTCGGCGTGGTCAACGCGCGAGGGAGGAAAGGGATCTTGGGCGAGTCTAGAGCACTTCCGGCTCCGCCGGCGCCCGGCGCGGACCCCCGTCCTGGTCACCGACGTGTCCGTCTTTGTGGTCCAATGTGGGATGACCTAGACTGCCGCGTCGCCAGCGCCGGCGTGGCGCCCGGCCGGAGCAATGGAGGAGCCCGCATGGACCGCCGTACCACCACCCGCAGCTACGACGCCCTGCTCCCCGAGTTCTTCCCGGTGAAGCTCGTCGACGCCTTCATCGCGGTCGACTTCGTGGTGGGGTGCCGCTTCGACTGCTCCTACTGCCTCTCGCGCCGCCACCCGGTCCGCCAGGCGCTCTTCGACACCGGCGTTGCGCTCGACACCCGCGTCTCGCCGCGCCGCGCGCTGGCCTGGCTCCGCTCCATGCCCTCCTACCGGTCCGGGGTGCCGCTCCACATCGGCCACGACACCGACGCCGGCCTCGAGTTCGACAAGGGCGCAGAGCTCATCGAGCTCGTCGACCCGGGCCGCTCCGTCGCCTACCACACCCGCAAGCCCTTCACGGATCGGGAGCGGGCCTTCTTCGGCGCGCCGAGGCCGAACCTGCTCCTCATGCTCACCGCCACGCCGCGCAGCGCCGGCCTCGGCGTGGCGTCGGACCCGCTGGAGCTGGTCCGATCGGCGGCCGGCCTCGACGCGCGGGGCGTCCACTGGGTGCTGGGACCGCTGGCCGCCGACTCGGAGCCCGACGCGGTGCGCGTCCTCGAGGCCCTGCCGCCCGGCAGCCGGCTCACCCTGAAGGCGCTCGGCGCGACGGGGCTGCCGGCCCTGGCCGGGCTGGCGCCCCTGCCGGCCGCCGGGCTGGCGCGGCTCGAGGCCCTGGCGCACCGCCGCCGCCTCGCGGTCTCCGAGTGGTCCTGCCGCAGCGGCGTGGCGCGCACCGGGCAGGGCTTCTTCGACGTGGACCGGCTGACCGGCCAGCCCGACCTGGTGCGGCGCGCCCACGACCTCATCACCTGCGCCGACTGCCCGAGCCGGACCCAGTGCCACGGCGCGCTCGACGAGCCGTCGCTGCTCGCGCGCCTGGAGCGCGAGCTCCGCGTGGTGGGGCTGACGCCCACCGCCCCGCCCGTCCGCACCGGGCCGCGCGCCTACCGGCTCGAGGTGGCCGAGCCCGCGGCGCGCGGCGACGAGGCCTACCTCTCCCACGCGCTGGGCCGGCCGGTGGCCATCTCCCTCTCGAGCGCCGCCGCCGGCGGCGGCGCGGGGGACCGCTTCAGCGCGCCGGACCCGGCGGTGCTGCGCCGCTGGTACGGCGCGGGGTTCCTCCCGGTCACCGAGCTGAACGCCGCGGCGGAGAAGGTGCTGGAGGACCTGACGCGCCGCCAGGCGGCGCGCGGGCGGGCGGCGTCCCTGGGGGCGCAGCACGGGAGCGGCGCCTGCTGAGGGGCCGCCGAGCCGTCCCCGCTGGACGGCGCTGGCGGCGCGTCAGGCGGCCCGCTCGCTCCGCTGGCCGGCCTCCGGCGTCGCCGAGGCGTCGAGCAGGCGGCCGTTGGGGAGGAGCCGCTCCGGCACCGGGATCCCGGTGCTGGCCAGCTTGAACCGCTCGCAGCGCGAGAAGCAGCCCTCGCAGTAGAACGACTGCCAGACGCGGAGCGCGGCGGTCATGCCGATGGACCGGTGGAGCTTGCAGTCCGTGATCTTCGGGCAATGCCTGGGCGCCATCGTCGTCCGCTCCGGGTGACCGCGCTTGAAGGGAGGCCGCCGTCGAGGCCGTCCTCCTGGCTAGCGTGTGCATTTTCGGGGCCGACCAGGCCTGCCGGAATTGCCCAGTGATCACCGCGCGCCCGGTGGTCGCGTCCGCCGCCCAGGACGGGTCGGGACAACCCTTGGGGCGCGGCCTTTACAGGGGCCGATGTCGGTGCGGGCCGCCCTCGGGCCCGGCGGCGAAGGGATCAGGGGCGGTCGAGCGCGAGCCGGACCTGACGCAGGAGCTCGGGCGGGGTCATGGGCTTCTGCAGGAGCCCGACCGACTCCATCTCGAGGCCCCGCTCCTGCAGCACGTCGCCGGTGAAGCCGCTCATCAGGAGCACCCGGGCGCCGGGCCTGAGGAGCCGGATGGCCTCCAGGGCCTCGCGCCCGTTGAGCTGCGGCATGATGACGTCGAGGAGGCAGAGGTCCACCGCGGCGCGGCGATCGCGGAAGCGGGCCACCGCCTCGGCCCCGTCGCGGGCCTCGATGACCTGGTAGCCGGCGCGCCGCAGCGTGGCCAGCACCACCTGGCGCACCGCCTGCTCGTCCTCGGCCACCAGGACGGTCTCGCTCCCGCCCGGTCCGAGCGGCGCGGCCTCGGCGGGCTTGAGCGCGGTGGCCGGAGCCTGCGAGGCCGGGAGGTGGATGACGAAGGTGGTGCCCTGGTCCGGCGCGCTCCGGAGCGCCACGGCCCCGCCGTGCTGGCGCACGACGCCGTGCACGATGGAGAGGCCGAGGCCGGTCCCCTTCCCCTGCCCCTTGGTGGTGAAGAAGGGCTCGAAG
>JAJYAW010000442.1 GCA_021779335.1 Myxococcales bacterium
GCCGGCGCGGCGGCGGCGCCCGGGGCTCCAGGGGCTCCAGGTGCGGGCGGCGGCGCGGGCGGCGGCGCGGCGAGCGGCTCCACCGCCGGCGGCGGCTCCGGCACCTCGTCGTCGTCGGTGAGGGCCAGGAAGGGGGCGTCGTCGATGGCGCCGGCCCTGGTGGCGTCGGCCGGGCCGAGCGGGATGGCCCCGGTCACCTCGTCCTCGGGCTCCTTGAGCCCGGGCAGGGCCAGCCCCATGAGCCTCGCCAGGCGGGACATGAGCGACAGCACGGGGAAGGGCTTCTCGAAGAAGTCGGCCGCGCCCGCCCGCAGCACCTCGCCGGCGGCGCGCGGGCCGCGGAAGGCGCCCGAGACGGCCACCACCGGCACGCCGGCGCGCTTGAGGGCCGCCAGGACCTCGCTGCCGCGCACGTCCGGGAGGGGCAGGTCGAGGACCGCCGAGTCGGGCGGGGCGGCGGCCAGCGCGTCGAGCGCGGACCGGCCGCTCCGGGCCACGGTGGTGGAGGCCCCCAGCCGCCCCGCCGCCTCGGCGAGCAGCGCGGCCAGGACCTCGTCCTCGACGATGAGCAGGAGCCGCTTGTCGGTGAGCGGGGGCGACACGGGCGGGGATGCTACCACGCACCACCCGGCGCGGTGGCGCCCGCCCCGGGACGCCGCGTAGACTCGCGGCGTGCCCCCCGCGCTGCACCACCTGGCCATCCAGTGCGCCGACCTGGCGGCCTGCGAGCGCTTCTACGCGGAGGTCCTCGGGCTCCCCGTGCTGCGCCGCTGGCCGGCCGAGGGGGGCGGGGACCGGAGCGTCTGGCTCGGCCTGGGGGGCGACGCCTTCCTGGCGCTGGAGCGGGCCGGCCTGCCACCGCCGCGGGCGGCCGGGTGGCGCTCGCCCGAGGCGGGGCTCCACCTGGTGGCGCTGCGCATCGGGGCCGGCGAGCGGGCGGGCTGGGAGGCGCGCCTCGCCGCGGCCGGCGTGCCGGTGGTCCACCGGACCGGCTGGACGCTCTACCTGCGGGATCCGGAGGGGAACCGGATCGGGCTGTCGCATCACCCGGAGGAGGCGCCGTGACGGATCGTGACGAGGCCGGCCGCCCGCGGCGCGCCGCGCTCCACCGCCGCCGCTTCGGCGGGTCCAACTACGTCTACCTGCTCCAGGACGGGGCGGACGCGGCGCTGGTCGATCCGGGCGACGCGGCGGTGGCGCTGGCCCTGGCCGACGAGCTCGGCGCCTCGCCCCGCTGGATCCTCCACACCCACGGCCACGCCGACCACTCCGGGGGCTCTCGCCAGGTGGCGCGCGCGTTCGGCGCCCGCGTGCTCGGCCACGGCGCCGACGGCGGCTGGTTCGCGCCGGACGAGGACCTGGCCGGGCAGGCCCACCTGGCGCTCGGGGCGCTCCGGCTCCGCGTCCGCCACGCGCCGGGCCACACGCCGGGATCGCTGCTCCTGGAGTGGGAGGGGCACCTGCTCACCGGCGACACGCTCTTCTGGGCCGGCTGCGGCAACTGCCGCCACGGCGGCGACGCCGCGGCCCTGGCGCGCACCTTCCTGGGCGTCCTCGCGCCGCTCGACGGGGCGCTCCTGGTGGAGCCGGGGCACGACTACGCCGAGGCCAACCTGCCCTTCGTGCTGGCCGAGGAGCCGGGCAACGGCGCGGCGGCCGCGAGGCTGGCGGCGACCCAGGCGGAGCGGGCGGCGGGGCGGGAGCCGCCGGCGCCGACGCTGGCCGAGGAGCGGGTCACCAACCCGTTCCTGCGGGCCGGGAGCGAGGCGGCCTTCGTGGCGCTGCGTCGGCGGCGGGACGCCTGGTGACGCGGGGCTGGGGGCCAGGGGTGCTAGCATCCCCGAGGGGCCGGCCTGGGCGGCCCCGGGGAGGCAGCCGCGTGCGCATCGCCCTCGTCGTCTCCGCCGCGCTGGCGGTCCTGGCCCCCGCGGCCGCCCCCGCCGGTGAGGCCGTCAGGATCACCGAGGCCACCGGCCAGGCCGCCGTGGCCGACGACCTGCCGTCCGCCAGGGCGGCCGCCAAGGACGACGCGCTGCGCCGCTGCGTGCAGCAGGTGGCCGCCACGCTGGCCAGCGCCGCCGCCGAGGGCGATCAGGAAGCGCTCCTCGCCGACGAGATCGACGCCCACGCCCAGGGCTACCTCCGCGGCTACCAGATCCTGGACGACCGGCAGGACGGCAACGCCTGGGTCACCAGGCTCCGCTGCGACGTCTCGGAGGCGAGGCTCGAGGAGGACCTCCTGGCCCTCGGCATCGCCTACCGGCGCGCCGGCATGCCCCGCGTCCTGGCGCTCATCGGCGAGCAGCCCACCACCGCCACCCAGGCGACCGGCTGGTGGCAGGGCGGGGGGAGGGGCGCGGAGCTGCGCGTCATGGAGGCCGCCTTCGTGGACCGCATGGAGAAGTCCGGCTTCACCTTCGTCGATCCGGGGGCGCGCCCCGGCCAGGTGCCGGGGCAGGACGTCGGCGCCGACCCCAGCGTCCAGCAGGCGCGCGAGGTCGGCCGGCTGGCCGGCGCGGAGGTGGTCGTGGTCGGGCGCGCCGTGGCCAGGCCGCTCGGCGAGATCGCCCTCGACGGCGGCGCCTTCTGCTCGGCGGCGGCCAGCGTCTCGGCCCGCGCCGTCCGCACCGACACCGGCGAGGTCATCGCCTCGGCCGAGTTCACCTCGACGGCCGGCAAGGGGTTCGACCGGGCCACCGCCGGCCGCAACGCCCTCGCGGAGGGCGGGCGGCAGCTGGCGCGCGAGCTCTTCACCAGGATCGGCAAGGTCTGGGCGCACCAGCAGGCGGGCGCCGGGCGGATCACCATGGTGGTGAAGGGGGTGGACGACTACGCGCGGCTGGCCGGCTTCAAGGACGTGCTGGTCAGCTCGGTGCGGGGCGTCAAGGACGTGCAGCAGCGCTCCATCGAGGACGGGCGCGCCGAGCTCGACGTGACGCTGGCGGGCACCACCGAGGCCTTCGCCACCGAGCTCGCCACCCGCAAGTTCCCCGGGTACGCCTGCAAGGTGGGCCAGGTCACGCCCGGCGCCGTCGAGGTGGAGCTCCGGTGACGGGGCCCGCCCGGGCCACCGCCGCGCCGGCGGGGGAGGGTGCGCTGCGGGTCGGGCCGCCGGGCCCGGGCCGCGCCGGCGGTGGGCCGCCCGACGCCGGCCCGTACACCAGCCCCAACGCCATCACCGCGCTCCGGCTCGTGCTGGCGCCGGTCTTCCTCTGGCTCTACGCCACCGGCGACGTGCGCCGCGCCCTGCCGGTCTTCGCGGTGGCGGCGGCCTCCGACCTCGTCGACGG
>JAJYAW010000443.1 GCA_021779335.1 Myxococcales bacterium
CTCTACGTGCCCGGGGCCTGGCTCAAGCTGCTGGTCCGCACCGACCACCCGCTCACCTGGGGCATGCCGGCCGAGGCCGGCGCCTTCTCTCGCGGCCAGGCGCTGGAGACCACGCCGCCGCGGCCGGACACCGACCGCCGCGTGCTGGCCCACTACCCGGACCACGACCTGCTCGCCAGCGGCTACCTCGAGCACGAGGAGGCGCTGGCGAGCTCGCCGGCCGTGGTCTGGGTCCGCAAGGGGAAGGGGCAGCTCGCCCTCTTCGCCTTCAGCCCGCAGGGGCGCGCCTCCACCCCGGCCACGTACAAGCTGCTCTTCAACGGGCTGTTGCTGCCGCCGGTGGAGTGAGCCGGCTACCCGGCGTCCACCCTCAGATCCGGCCGGGGCGTGGCGTCGCTGCCGGCCGGCAGCAGCGGGTACTCGACGCGCGGCTGGGTGCCGGTGAGCCCCCGGAGGAACTCGGTGATCCGCTCGGCCTCGTCCGCGCTGAGGGCGACGCCGAGCTGGTCCGCCCCCATGACCTTGACGGCCTCCTGGAGCGTCCAGACCTTCCCGGAGTGGAAGTACGGCGGGGTGAGCGCCACGTTGCGGAGCGAGGGCGAGCGGAACGAGTACCGGTCGGCGTCGCTGCTCGTCACCTTGAAGCGGCCGGTGTCCCCCGGCGGACGCTGCTCCGCGGTCGGGGCCTCCACCACGCCGAACTGGTAGTAGGCGTCGCCGCCCAGGTTCACGCCGCCGTGGCAGGCGTCGCACCCCTTGGCCATGAAGAGCGAAAGCCCCTGCTGCTGGCCGGCGGCGAGCGCCTTGCGGTCGCCGCGCAGGTACCGGTCCAGGGGCGCGTCGGGCGTGAGCAGGGTGGCCTCGAAGGCCTCGATGGCCCTGGCCATGTTGTCGAAGGTGACCGGGTCCTGCTCGCCCGGGAAGGCCCTGGCGAAGTGGGGCAGGTAGCCGGGGATGCTCTTCAGGGTCTCCACCACCCGGGCCGGCTTGTTGTTCATCTCGACGGAGGCCTGCACCGGCCCCTTGGCCTGCGCCTTCAGGTCCTCGGCGCGGCCGTCCCAGAACTGGGCCACGTTGAAGACCGCGTTGAGCACGGTGGGGGCGTTGCGGGGCCCCTTCTGCCAGCCGTGGCCGACGCTCGTCTCCTGCATGTCGCCGCCGCCGAGCGAGAGGTTGTGGCAGGTGTTGCAGCTGATGAGCTGCGAGGCGGAGAGGCGGGGCTCGAAGAAGAGCATCCGCCCCAGCTCGACCTTGGCGGGAGAGGTCGCGTTGTCCTTGGCGGCGGGCGCCTTGGCCGGCAGCACCTTGAAGGACTTGCGCGCCTGGGTCAGGAGGTCCTCCTTGGGCGGGGCGCCCAGGGCCGGGAGCGCGAGGACTGCGGCGAGGACTGCGATGGCTGGCTTCATGGTTCCTCCGGTGGGTGGCCCGAGCCTGCCGCCGGCCCCTCCACCCTGGCCATTGGGCGTCGGGTCGCAGCCCAAGCGAGCAGGCCCCTGCGCGCCGCACCCCGCCGGGACCGTCACCCGGCGTCGAGGGCCAGCAGCGCCCTGGCGACCTCGGCGCGGAGGTCGCCAGGCTCGGGGGCGCGCACCGGCGGCGCCGGCAGCCGCAGCCGCTCGATCATCCGGTTGTAGCCGAGGTCGGCCAGCGCGCGCAGGTTGACGGCGTCGTGGAGGTTGTACTCGACGAGGAGCCGCAGCGCCGCCGCGTCCCCGCGCCGCCAGGCGCTCCAGAGCCGGACGGCGTCGAGGCCGGAGAGGCCGTCGAGGTGGGCCGGCCGCCCCACCCCTTGCGCCTTCTCCAGGAGCTTCAGGCCGCCGCGGTGGCCGAGCCGCCGCCACAGGTGGCACAGGTCGACGTGGGCCAGGGGCCCCCGCCAGCCGCGGAACCAGCGCTGCAGCACCGGCACGTCGAAGGAGAGGCCGTTGAAGGTGACGAGCAGCTTCCAGCCCGCCGCCAGGCGCGGGAACTCCGCGAGGTCGCGGCCGGAGAGGAGGACCCGCGGGCCGGCGGCGTCCAGCAGGCCGATGGCGGTGACCTCGTCCCCGCCGTCGGTCTCGACGTCGAGGAAGCAGGCCTGGTCGGCGAAGGCGGCGTAGAGCCGCCAGCGCTCGGCGCGCGGCAGGAGGAGCGCCAGCGCCTCGGCGTCGCCGGCGTCCAGCGCCGCCCGGGCCCGCTGCACGGCCTCGCGGAGCCGGAGCGCGGTCCCTGGCGGCACCGGCAGGTCGGCCGGCGCGGCGGCGGCGAGGTCGTCCCAGCTGCGCACGCCGGCGTCCCAGAGCCTGGACTCCATCCACGGCCCGAGGCCCGGGGTGAGCCTGAAGGTGGAGCGGATCACGGCGGGGCGCCTGCCCGGTCCCAGGCGCTGCGCCAGGCGCCGGTCTCCTGGGCGTGGCGCAGGAAGGCCTCGTAGAAGGGGTGGCGCGCCACCGTGGCGCCGTCCCCCACCACCACCAGCTTCTTGCGAGCCCGCGTCAGCGCCACGTTCATGCGCCGCACGTCGGCCAGGAAGCCGACCTCCCCGTCGTCGTTGGCGCGCGTCAGCGAGACCACCACCGCCTCCTTCTCGCGCCCCTGGAAGCCGTCCACCGTGTCGACCTCCAGCCCCTGCTCCACCCGCGCCGCCAGGAGCGCCCGCAGCCGCTGCACCTGGCCGTCGTAGGGGGCGATGACCGCCACGTCGGCGGGGGAGACGCCGAGGGCCAGGATCCGCTCCACCTCGGCGGCGCACAGGGCCGCCTCCCCCTCGTTCTCCCGGCTGTCGCTGCCGGGCGGGGTGGCCTCCTCGAAGCCGCGGCCCGAGGTGTCCACCACCTCCAGCGGGGCGCCGTCGAGCGCGTGGCGCGCCACCGAGGGGTGGGCCCGGAGCGCGCCGCCGTAGAGCGCCTCGGAGGGGAAGCGCATGATGGCCTCGTTCATGCGGTGCTGCTCGGCCAGGGTCACCGCGACCGCGTCGCCGTGCAGCGCCAGGAGCCGCTCGAAGAGCGAGCGGGCCAGGCCGCCCGCCTGCGCCGCCGCCGAGAGGACGGTGGGCGGCAGCTGCAGGTGGTCGCCGGCCAGCACGGCCCGCTCGGCCCGCAGGAGCGCCAGCAGGACGGCCGGCTCCACCGCCTGGGTGGCCTCGTCCACCACCGCCAGCGCGAAGCGGCGGCCCGCCAGCGCCGGGCCGTCGAGCCCGGTCAGCGTGGCCAGCACCACCGGGGCGCGGTCCAGCACCTCCGCCTCGGCCCGCGCCTCGAGCGCCCGCGCCTCGGCCAGCAGCGCGCGGGCGTCCTTCTCGGCGGCGCG
>JAJYAW010000444.1 GCA_021779335.1 Myxococcales bacterium
GCGCCGTGACCCAGGCTCACGCCGGGCGCCCTGGCCGGCCCCGCGCCGGAAGGTCGACGGCGCGGCGGTCCGCCCCCATGATGGCCGGGCCACCCACCGCCCGGATGGACGCATGAGACCTGCCGCGCCGCTCCTCCCGCTCCTCCTGGCCTGGCCCGCGCTGGCCTGGCCCGCCGCCCCAGGGCCGGAGGCCCTGGAGCCGCTGGTGGACAACAGCTTCCTCGTCGAGGAGGCGTTCAACCAGGAGCCCGGGGTGGTCCAGAACATCCTCACCTTCGCGCGCGACCGGGCCAGCGGCGCCTGGGTGAGCACCTTCACGCAGGAGTGGCCCGCCCCCGATCAGGACCACCAGCTCAGCTACACGCTCTCCTTCGGCCGGAACGCCGAGCCCGGCCGCGGCCTCGGCCTGGGCGACCTGCTGCTCAACTGGCGGTACCGGGCCGCCTCGGACGGGAACCGCATGGGCTTCACGCCGCGGCTCTCGGTGGTCGTGCCGGCGGGCCGGGCGGCGGCCGAGATCGGCTACGGCGGCTGGGGCGCCCAGGCGAACCTGCCGATCTCCACCGGCCTCGGCCGCGCCCTCATCGCCCACTCCAACCTCGGGGCCACCTGGGTGCCCGAGGGTCGATCCGGGGGCGAGCGGACCCGCTGGATCTCGTACTCGCTGGCCCAGAGCCTCGTCTGGCTGGTCCACCCGCGGCTCAACCTGCTGGCGGAGGTGGTCTGGGTGGGCAACGAGCGGACGGCCGGCGGCGTCACCGCGCGCGACCAGACCCTCACGGTGAGCCCGGGCGTCCGGGCCGGCGTCGACCTGCCGGGCGACACGCAGGTGGTGATCGGAGCGGCGATCCCGCTGGGGCTCGGCCCCAGCGCCGGCGACGTGGCCGTGTTCGGCTACCTCTCCGTGGAGCTGCCCTTCCGCCGCGCGGCGCAGCAGGCGCCGGAGGGCCCGCCGGGGGTGCCGCCGCGCTGAGCGGCCGCAGCGGGCGCGCGGCCCGACGACGCGGCCGCCGGGCGGCTCGCCCGCTCAGACCTCGGCCTTGGTCTCCCGCATCATGAGCTGGGTGACCGCCTCGCGCGGGTCGAGCCCTTCGTTGATGATCCGGTAGACGGTCTCGGTGATGGGCATCTCCACGCCGAGCCGGTGGGCCAGGTCGCGGCTGGAGCGGGCGTTGCGCACCCCCTCCGCCACCTGGCCCAGCTCCCGCTGGATGTCCTCCAGCTTCTGGCCCGCCGCCAGGCCGCGCCCCACCGTCCGGTTGCGGGACAGGTCGGAGGAGCAGGTCAGCACCAGGTCGCCCAGGCCCGCCAGGCCGGAGAGGGTGAGCGGGTTGGCCCCCTTCTTCACCGCCAGGCGGGAGATCTCGGCCAGGCCGCGCGTCACCAGCGCGGCCATGGCGTTGGCGCCGAAGCCCATGCCGTCGGAGATGCCGGCCGCGATGGCCACCACGTTCTTGACGCAGCCGCCGATCTCGACGCCCACCACGTCGCCGCTCGTGTAGGGGCGGAAGGTCTTGCAGTGGAAGGCGTCCTGCACCTGGTGGGCCACCCGCTCCCAGCGCGCCGCCACGGTCACCGCGGTGGGCAGCCCCTTGGCCACCTCCTTGGCGAAGGAGGGGCCGGAGAGGACCGC
This sequence comes from Myxococcales bacterium, assembly GCA_021779335.1. Classification (GTDB taxonomy): domain Bacteria; phylum Myxococcota; class Myxococcia; order Myxococcales; family Anaeromyxobacteraceae; genus JADKCZ01. The sequence goes on from JAJYAW010000444.1 coordinate 1,634, forward strand.
CACGTAGGGGTGGAGCGGCACCGGCAGGACGTCCTCCAGCACCTCGCTCATGGTCATGAGCGTCTCCTGCTCGATCCCCTTGGCCACGCAGACGATGGGCGTGCCGGCGTGGACGTGGCGCTTCATCTCGATGACCACCGGCCGGATGGCGTGGGACGGGACGGCCAGCACCACGAGCTCGGCCCCCTCCAGCGCCTTGGCGATCTCGGAGGAGGCGTGCAGGTTGGAGGAGAAGGTGATGCCGGGGAGGTAGCGCTCGTTGCGGTGGTGCTTGCCGATGTCCTCGAGGACCGCGGCGTCCTTGTCCCAGGCGGTGACGGTGTAGCCCTTGCCTGCCAGCAGCGAGGCGAGGGCGGTCCCCCAGGATCCAGCGCCGAGCACGGTGGTGCGCATGTGTTCCTCCGAGTTGAGGGGCGATCCTAGTCCCTGGCGGCCCCGCGGTCGCTGCCTAATCCGCCCGGGTGACGCGTCGCGTCGCCGGGGCGGGCCGGGACGTCGCGACCCTCCCCCCTGCTGGACTTCGCGGGCGCGATCGGCTCCGATCACGCCCGCCATGCTCGTCTACCAGGCCGAGGACGTGTGCCGCACCACCTACGATCCGGCCTCGCGGATCCTGGTGGCCACCTGGTGGAACATGGTGCACGAGCAGATCCGGCCGAACCTGACGCGGCAGATGGCCCAGGTGGCGGCGGGCGCGCGCTACCTGATCATCGACGTGGGCGAGTGCCGCGGCGTCCCGGCGCCCGACGATCAGGCCTGGTTCGGCGACACCGTCTTCCCCGCCTACCGGGCCGCCGGCCTGAGGGCCATGATCAACGTGGTGCCGCGGAGCGGCGCGGCGCGGCTGGGCGCCAGCCGCTGGCAGCGCACCGCCTCGAAGTTCGGCTTCGACACCTTCGACACCAGCGACCTGGCCGCCGCGCTCGACCTCGTCGCCGAGCGGTACGGCGTGCGCGCCACGCCGGAGGCGGTGTCGACCTGACGGCCCGGCGCGACACGGCCCTGGCGCTCGGGCTCGCGCTGGGGCTCGCCGCCCTCTACCTCGTCCCCTCGGACCTGCTGCCGGGGAACGACGCCACGGGCAGCGTCTACACGGCGGCCTCCCTCCTGTCCGACGGCCGGCTCGCCCTGTCCCCCGCGCGCGCCCCGTTCCTCTTCTCCTGGGAGGACCGACGCCCCGGCGGCCGGCCGCGGCGCATCCTGGACCTCGCCGAGCCGGTGGACGGCGTCCCCGCCGCGGCGCGCCTGGCGGCCGGGGAGCTCGTGCCGGTGGCCCCCTACTACCTGACGCGCGCCGCCCACGATGAGGGCGCGCCGGCCGGCGAGGCGCGCTACGTGAGCGGCTTCGGCCCGGGCGCGCCGCTGGCGGCGCTCCTGGTCCTGGCCCCGCTCCGGCTCCTGGCGGGCGACCTGCTGCGGCGGCCGGCGCTGCTCTGGGGCGGGGCCCGGGCCGCCGCGGCCCTCCTCACCGCCGCCGCCGCCGCCTTCCTCTTCCTGGCGGCCCGCCGCTGGCTGGCGCCCTGGCCGGCCGCGGGGCTGGCCCTCCTCTTCGCGCTCGGCACGCCGGCCTGGAGCCTGGCCAGCCAGACGCTCTGGCAGCACCCGGCCGACCTCTGCTTCCTCTCGCTCGGGGCGCTGGCCCTGACGCG
>JAJYAW010000445.1 GCA_021779335.1 Myxococcales bacterium
GGATCCGGCGCCAGGCGGCACAGCGCGGCCACCTCCTCGGCGCGCGGGCCGCAGGCCCTGGCCAGCCGGGCCAGCCGCGCCGCGCTCTCCGGGGCGCGGGGCTCGGCGGGCGGGAGGCCGGGGATGAAGTGGGTGGCGGGCATGGCCCGGCCATCTTACCCGCGCCGCGCCGTCACGCCTCCCCGTCGTCCTCCTCGCCCGCCGCCGGGCCGCGGGCGCTGCGCGACAGGCCGTGCTGCTTGATCTTCTTGTGCAGGTTGGTCCGCTCCACGCCGAGGGCCTGGGCGGCCTGGGTGATGTTCCAGTCGTGCTCCTCGAGCTTCTTGAGGATGTAGTCGCGCTCCACCAGGTCCCGCAGGTCCTTGAGGGCCACCTCGCCGTAGCCGGAGAGGTCGGCCGCCCCGGCGGGCGCGGCGGCGGCGGCCGGGCGCGCGCCGATCTCGGCGGGCACGTCGGCCAGGGTGATGCGCGGGCCGCTCATGATGGTCATCCGCTCGCAGACGTTGCGCAGCTCCCGCACGTTGCCGGGCCAGCGGTAGGCCCGGAGGCGCTCCAGCACGGCCGGCTCGACCGGCTTGGGGCGCAGGCCGTTCTCGCGGCACGCCAGCGTCACGAAGCGCTCGGTGAGGCGCGGCACGTCGTCGAGCCGCTCGCGCAGCGCCGGGCTCCGGAGCGGCACCACGTTGAGGCGGAAGTAGAGGTCCTCGCGGAAGGTGCCCTCGCGCACCATCACCGAGAGATCCTGGTGGGTGGCCGCCACCACCCGCACGTCCACCGTGAAGGACTTCTCGCTGCCGACCCGCGTCACCTCGCCGGTCTGCAGGGCGCGCAGCACCTTGGCCTGGGCCGGCAGGCTCATGTCGCCGATCTCGTCGAGGAAGAGGGTGCCGCCGTCGGCCACCTCGAACTGGCCGCGCCGCCGCGCCCCCGCGCCCGAGAAGGAGCCCTTCTCGTGGCCGAAGAGCTCCGACTCGATGAGCTCGGAGGGGATGGCGGCGCAGTTGACCTTGACGAAGGGGCCGGCGGCGCGCTTGGAGCGCTGGTGCAGCTCCTGGGCGATGAGCTCCTTGCCGGTGCCGGACTCGCCCAGGATGAGGACGCGGCCGTTGGTGGGGGCGACCTTGGCGATGGCCTCGCGCAGCGCCACCATGGCCTGGCTCTGGCCCACCATCTCGTCGTCGAAGCGCGGCCCGCGCGCCGACAGCGACTGGACCCGCTCGCCCAGGCTCTTGCGCTCCAGGGCGTTGCGCACCGTGACCAGCACGCGGTCGCGGTCGAGGGGCTTCTGCAGGAAGTCGGCGGCGCCGCGCCGCATGGCGGTGACGATGTCCGGCGCCTCGGCGTGGCCGGAGACCACCACCACCGGCAGGTCGCGCCACAGCTCCCGCGCCCTGGAGAGCAGGTCCAGGCCGCTCATGCCGCCCAGGCGGATGTCGAAGATGCCGAGGTCCACAGGCTCGGCCTCGAGGAGCCGGAGCGCCGCCTCGGCGCTCTCGGCGTCGAGGAGCGCGTAGCCCTCGGGCTCGAGCACCATGCGGAGCGCCCGCCGGATGTTGGGTTCGTCGTCGACGAGGAGGATCGTGCCGGAGGCCATGGCGGCGCATGATACCCGAGGGGCGGCCCGCCGCGGGCGGCTCGTCGCGGGCGGTTCGTCGGCCGGCCGCGGCCACGCCGCGGTTGACCCGGCCGCCCGGAAGCGGGTCTGCTGCCGGCCGGGCGCCGCCCTCGGCGCACCACGAGGTGACGCATGGAGCAGGCGCTCGCAGGCCTCCGGGTCGTGTCGCTGGCCGTCAACCTGCCGGGGCCGGTGGCGGCGCGCCGCCTGCTGGCGCTCGGCGCCGCGGTGGTGAAGGTCGAGCCGCCCGCCGGCGACCCCATGGCCCGCTACCACCAGGGCTACTACCGGGCCCTCGCGGCCGGGCAGGAGGTGGTCACCCTCGACCTGAAGGGCGAGGCCGGGCGGGGCGCGCTCGCGGCGCGGCTCGAGGCGGCCGACCTGCTCCTCACCGCCCAGCGGCCGTCGGCGCTGGCCAGGCTGGGGCTGGGCTGGGAGGCGCTCCACGCGCGCCACCCGCGCCTCTGCCAGGTGGCCATCGTGGGCTTCCCGGCGCCCCGCCAGGAGGAGGCGGGCCACGACCTCACCTACCAGGCGGCCGCGGGGCTGCTGCAGCCGCCGCGGCTCCCCTCCACGCTCCTGGCCGACATGGCCGGCGGCGAGCGGGCCTTCGGCGCGGCGCTGGCCTTGCTGCTGGCGCGCCAGCGCGACGGCGCGGGGCGCCTCGCCGAGGTGGCGCTCTCCGAGGCGGTGGCCGCCCTGGCGGAGCCGCACCGCCTCGGCCTGACCACCCCGGGCGCGCTCCTGGGCGGCGGGGCCCCCGGGTACGCGCTCTACCGGGCGCAGGACGGCTGGGTGGCGGTGGCGGCGCTGGAGCCCCACTTCCGCGAGCGGCTCGAGGCCGGGCTGGGGGCGCGCGACGCGGCCGGGCTGGGCCGCGCCTTCCTGGGGCGGACCGCCCTGGCGTGGCAGGCCTGGGGCGTCGAGCAGGACGTCCCCGTGGTGGCGCTCCCCGGGGCGTAGCCGCGGCGGCGGGCGCCCGGGCGCCCGGGCGCGGCCCGGGGGCGGCCTACGCCTTCTTCCGGTCGACGGCGAACGGCCCGAAGGCCTGCTGCGTCGGCATGACCTCGATGGTGTTCACGTTGACGTGCCCGGGGCGGGAGACGCACCAGGCCACCACGTCGGCGACGTCGGCGCCGGAGAGCGGCTGCATCCCGGCGTAGACGCCGTCGGCCCGCGCCCGGTCGCCGGCGAAGCGCACCAGCGAGAACTCGGTGTCCACCATGCCGGGCTCGACGTTGGTGACCCGCACCGGCGTGCCCAGCAGGTCGGACCGGATGGCCAGCGAGAACTGGCGCACGAAGGCCTTGGTGGCGCCGTAGACGTTGCCGCCCGGGTACGGGTAGCTGCCGGCCACCGAGCCGATGTTGACGAGGTGGCCGCGGCCGCGGGCCACCATGCCGGGGAGCACCAGGCGGCACAGCGTCACCAGGGCGCGGCAGTTGGTCTCGATCATCCGGTCCCAGTCGTCCAGCGAGGTCCGGTGGACCGGCTCGAGGCCGAGCGCCATGCCGGCCGAGTTCACCAGCACGTCGAGGGCGCGGAACGGCTCGGGCAGGGCGGCCAGGGCGCGCTCCACGGCGGGGCGGTCGGTCACGTCGAGCGGCAGCGGGTGGAGGCGCGGCCCCAGCCGCTCGGCCAGCGCCGCCAGCCGGTCGGCGCGGC
>JAJYAW010000446.1 GCA_021779335.1 Myxococcales bacterium
GGCGGCACCGCGCCCAAGCGGCGCCGCTTCCAGCCCGGCGAGAAGGTGGCCGGCAAGATCATCCAGATCGGCCAGGAGACGACCTTCCTGGACCTCGGCAGCGGCATGGCCGACGGCATGATCGAGACGCTCGAGCTGCAGGACGCCGAGGGGAACGTCACCGCCCGGGTGGACGACATCCTCGACGCGGTGGTGGTCAAGGGCGGCGACCGCGGCGTCATGGTCTCCATCGGCCGCGCCAGCGCCACCTCCCGCGACCACGCCCGCGAGGCGGTCTACCAGGCGGCCACCACCGGCCTGCCGGTCGAGGGGCTCGTCAAGGCGGTCAACAAGGGCGGCATCGAGGTGGAGGTCCAGGGCGTGCGGGCCTTCTGCCCCATGTCGCAGATCGACGTCCGCTTCGTGGGCGACGCCACCGCCCTCGTCGGCCAGCGGCTGCAGTTCCGCGTGGTCAAGGCCGACGAGCGGGACGTGGTGCTGTCCCGCCGCGCGCTCCTGGAGGCCGAGCGGGCCGAGAAGGCCCAGGCCACCCGCCAGCGGCTGGCGGCCGGCGCGGTCTTCGAGGGCATCGTCACGAGCGTGCAGGACTACGGCGCGTTCGTGGACCTGGGCGGCGTGGAGGGGCTGGTGCACGTCTCCGAGCTGGCCTGGGACCGCGTCTCCAAGCCGCAGGACCTCCTCAAGAGCGGCGACACCGTCACCGTGACGGTGCTGCGCATCGACGAGGACCCGAAGAAGGGCGAGCGGATCGCCCTCTCGGTGAAGGCGCTGACGCCCCGCCCCGAGCCCAAGCCGGCCGAGCCCGGCGCCGAGCGGCCGGCGCGCCCGGCACCCCCGCCGCCGCCGAGGGCGGGCGACGTGGTGGAGGCCTCGGTGGACAAGATCGAGTCCTTCGGCCTCTTCGTGAAGTTCGCCGGCGGCCGCGGGCTGGTGCCGGCCTCGGAGACCGGCACGCCCCACGGCACCGACCTGCGCCGCGCCTTCAAGGCGGGCGACGCCTTCCCCGCCCTGGTGCTCCAGATCGACGAGCAGGGGCGCTTCCGGCTCTCCAAGACCGGCGCGGTGGACGCGGCCGAGCGGGCCGACGCGCGCGCCTACATGGAGACCCAGAAGCCCAAGGGCGGCGGCAAGGGGTTCGGCACGCTGGGCGACCTGCTCAAGGCCAAGCTGGGGAAGTCCTAGCTCGACGCCGTCCCTGCTCGCCTCGACGTCGAGTCCGTGGCGCCGCCGCAAATCCTGCGTCGTCGCGGCGTGGCGTCGCCGTTTCTTCGCGCCGGGTACTGGATCAGGTGGGTGCGGGTGCGCTACCTTTCGGACCCCGCCGAATCCCAGGACCGCTGGCCCTTTTTCCTTCAATCCGAAGAACGAGGTTCCCGCTGATGGCCACCACCGCACCGACCACCCACGCCGCCCTGCTCCGCTGGGTGGATGAGACCGCCAAGCTCACCAAGCCCGACCGGATCGTCTGGCTGGACGGCAGCGAGGCGGAGAGGAAGCGCCTCACCGAGGAGGCGGTCGCCGCCAAGGTCCTCATCCCGCTCGACCAGAAGAAGTGGCCGGGCTGCTACTACCACCACTCCAACCCGAACGACGTGGCGCGCGTCGAGCACCTCACGGTCATCTGCACCCCGACCAGGGAGGAGGCCGGCCCCACCAACAACTGGATGGCCCCCGCCGACGCCTACGCCAAGCTCGGCGCCATCTACGACGGCTGCATGAAGGGCCGCACCATGTACGTGGTGCCCTACATCATGGGCCCGCCGACCTCGCCCTTCTCCAAGGTGGGCATCGAGGTGACCGACTCGGTCTACGTGGCCCTCAACATGATCATCATGGCGCGGGTGGGCACGGTGGCCCTGGAGCGGCTCGGCCAGGACGGCGAGTTCAACAAGGGGCTCCACGCGGTGGCCGACTGCAGCCCGGACCGGCGCTGGATCTGCCACTTCCCCCAGGACAACACCATCTGGTCGGTCGGCTCCGGGTACGGCGGCAACGCCCTGCTCGGCAAGAAGTGCCTGGCGCTCCGCATCGGCAGCTACCTCGCCAAGAACGAGGGCTGGCTCGCCGAGCACATGCTCATCCTCGAGGCCGAGAGCCCGACCGGCGAGGTGAGCTACGTGGCGGCCGCCTTCCCGTCGGCCTGCGGCAAGACCAACTTCGCCATGATGATCCCGCCCAAGACGTTCGACGGGTGGAAGATCCGGACGGTGGGCGACGACATCGCCTGGATGCGGGTCGGCGAGAACGGGCAGCTCTGGGCCGTCAACCCGGAGAACGGCTACTTCGGCGTGGCCCCCGGCACCAACCGCAAGACCAACCCCAACGCCATGGACAGCGTCCGCAAGGACTCGCTCTTCACCAACGTGGCGCGCACCGCCGGCGGGGACATCTGGTGGGAGGGCTGGGACACCGAGGCGCCGGCCGAGCTCATCGACTGGAAGGGCGCCGCCTGGAAGAAGGGCTCCACCGAGAAGGCGGCCCACCCCAACAGCCGGTTCACCGCGCCGGCCTCCAACAACCCGGCCATCTCGTCCAAGGTGAACGACCCGGCCGGCGTGCCCATCTCGGCCATCATCTTCGGCGGCCGCCGCTCCACCACCGTGCCGCTGGTGCTGGAGGCCTTCAACTGGACCCACGGCGTCTTCATGGGCGCCACCATGGGCTCCGAGACCACCGCCGCCGCGGTGGGGCTGAAGGAGGGCGTGCGCCGCGACCCGATGGCGATGCTCCCCTTCATCGGCTACGACGCCGGCACCTACCTGCAGCACTGGCTCGACATGCAGGGGCGCATCCCGAACCCGCCCAAGGTCTACATGGTCAACTGGTTCCGCAAGGACGGGAACGGCAAGTTCATGTGGCCGGGCTACGGCGACAACATGCGGGTCCTCAAGTGGATCCTGGACCGCGCCCACGGCCGCGTCACCGCCAAGGAGACGCTGGTGGGCAACGTGCCCCGCCCGGAGGACATCAACCTCTCCGGCGTGGACCTCACGCCGGAGGCCGCCCGCAAGGTGATGGACGTGGACCTGGCCGAGTGGGAGACCGAGCTGGAGAGCCAGCAGGAGTGGTTCGAGAAGCTGGGCAAGACGCTGCCCAGGCCCATCGCGCTGCAGCGCGACATCCTGCTCGAGCGGGTCCGGTCGGCCCGCAAGCAGGGCTGAGCAGGGCGCGCCGCCACCCGGGGCAGCCCGGAGCTCCTCGACGGGCCTGGCCTCGCGGCCGGGCCCGTCGCGCGTGCGGGGTCCGCCGCGGCCTCGCGCCGGGGCCGGCC
>JAJYAW010000447.1 GCA_021779335.1 Myxococcales bacterium
TCCGCCTGGAGCGCCGCCGGGTCGCCGCCGGCGGCCAGCCGCGCGGTCAGGTCGTCGGCGCGCGGCACCCCCGCCAGCAGCTCGCAGCCGTAGAGCGTGGAGCCGCCGCCCGCCGCCGCCGCCTGGCGGCCGCCCAGCAGGAAGGCCGGCGAGAGGGCGGCGTCGGCCCTGAGCAGGTCGAGGTCGCCGGCCGCGCGGCCCGCGTCGCGGAAGGCGCGGTGGAGGCCGGTGCGCCCCGCCACCCACAGGGCCGTCATGGCGGCGGTGCGCAGGTAGCGCTCGGCGTTGGTGGGCGGCAGCGCCTCGCGCACCGCGCCCTCGGCGCCGGCCAGCTCGGCGGCCAGCCCCAGCGCCACGATGAGCGTGGTCTCCTCGCCGCCCGCTCCGCGCGCCTCCTCGAGCGCCCGCCGCTCGAGCTCGATCCAGAGCCCCACCAGCGAGCGCCCCTTGCCGCCCTTGCCGAGCCAGGCGGTGACGAGGCCGCCGGGGAGGGCCGGGTGGCCGGCGCTGCAGAGGGCCGCCGCGGCGCGCAGATCCGGGCCGCCGGCGCCGGGCGAGAGCGTGGGCTCCACCTGGGGGAGCCCGCCGAACTCCTCGCGGAGCAGCAGCCGATCCAGCTCGTCGGGGGGGACCAGCCGCTTGTGGTGGGTGGCCAGGAGCAGCGCCACCTCGGTGGCGGCGGCGCGGACGATGTGGCGCGCGTCGGCCGCCAGCTCCACCGGCACCGCCAGGTCCGCCAGCGACGTGCCGAGCGAGCAGCGGAGGGTGCCCGGCTCGAAGCGCAGGAAGGCGTGCGGCGCGGAGCGTGCGGCCGCCAGCACCTCCAGGCGGCGGTCGGCGACCGGGGAAGACACGGGACCGTCCATACCCCACGCCGGCCCCTCCTGCTAGGGTGACGGGCCGATGTCCGGTCTCGCCCAAGGTGCCGGCGCCTCGCCCGGATGGGCCGGCTCCGTGCCGCTCCCGGTCCGGGTGGTCGCCTTCGGCGCCGCCGCCTACCTGGTCTGCCGCCTGGGGGACGAGCTCCACGCGCCCGGCAGCGACTTCGCCCTCTTCTGGCCCGCCGCCGGCGCCTTCCTGGCCGTCCTGGTGGTCTCGGCCCCGGCCACCTGGCCCTGGTACGCCGGCGCCGCGGTGGCCGGCGAGCTGGTCTCGGGCTTCGCCTTCGGGCGGCCGGTCGCGGTCTCCCTGGCGTTCGGCCTGGCCGACGTCGTCGAGGGCGCGGGGACCGCGCTCCTGCTGCGCCGCGCCTGGGGCGGCCCCCTCGTCGGCGTGCGGGGGCTGCGCGACGTGCGCCGCCTGCTGGCGCTGGGCCCGGGCGTGGGCGCCGGGCTCGGCTCGCTCGCCGGCACCGCCGGCTACGCCCTCGTCGGCTCCGGCGCGGCGGCCCTCGGACCGCTCTGGCTCCAGTGGTGGGCCAGCGACGCCCTGGGGATGCTCCTGGTGGCCCCGGCGCTCCTCTCCTGGGCCGGGCGGGACCTGCCGCCGGGCCGGGTCGCCTGGCGCCGCGCGCCGGAGGCCCTCGCCCTGGGGGCGGTCACGACGGCGGCGGCGCTCCTCACCTTCGGGCCCGGCGGCGTGGTCCGCCTGGAGCTGGGCTACCTCCTCGTGGCGGTGATGGTCTGGGCGGCGGCGCGCTTCGGGCTGCGCGGGGCCACCGCGCTGGGCGTGGCGCTGGCCTTCCTCGCCTCCTGGGCCATGGCCCGCGCGGCGGGCCCCGGCGCGGCCGGGGCGGGCGGCCCGATCACGCTCCAGGTCCAGATCCTCCTGGCGGTCTGCACGCTGGCTGCGCTCCTGCTGGCGGCCGCGCTGGAGGAGCGCGCGGCGGCCGAGGCGGGCCGCCGCGAGAGCGAGGCGCTCTTCGACGCCTTCCTGGCCCACAGCCCGGCCGCCCTCTTCATCCTGGACGCGCGGGCGCGCCTGCTCGCGGCCAGCCGCTCGTTCGAGCGCATGATGGGGCGCCCCCTGGCCGCGCTGCTCGGGGAGGCGGCGCCGCAGGCCATGCCGGGCACCCAGGGGGACGCGGCCGGGTCGGAGGACGCCGCCCTGCTGGCCGAGGGGACGCCGGTGCGGGTGGACCGGCGCCTGCTGGGCCGGGTCCACGACGTGGTCAAGTTCCGCATCGAGCGGGCGGGGCGCGAGCCGCTGGTGGGCGGCGTGGCGGTGGACGTCACCGAGGAGCGCCTGGCGCTGCGCGCCCTCCGGCTGGCCCAGGTGGCGCTGGACCGCAACTTCACCGCCACCCTCTTCGTCGAGCCGAGCGGCCTGGTCACCTACGCCAACGAGGCGGCCGGCCGGCTCTGGGAGCGGCCGCTCGCGGAGCTGCCCGGGCGCTCCATCTGGGAGCTCGACGCGGCCCTGGACGAGGCAGGCTGGCCCGAGGCCTGGGGCCGCCTGCGCGCGCAGGGCGCGCTGCTGCTGGAGGGGCGGCTCACCGGGCGCGGCGGCCGGCGCGTCGAGGCCGAGGTGGGGCTCACCTTCGTGGCGGTCGACGGGCAGGAGCACGCGGTCTACGCGGCCCGGGACCTCACCGAGCGGCGCCAGGCCGAGTCGGCCCAGCGGCTGGCGGCGGTGGGCACGCTGGCCGCCGGCATGGCCCACGAGATCAACAACCCGCTCACCTTCGTGGCCGCCAACCTGGCCTTCGCCGTCGACCGGGTGGGCGCCCTGCGCGGCGATCCCCGCGCCGACGAGGCGGCCCGGGCGCTGGAGGACGCCGAGGAGGGGACCCGCCGCGTGGCCCGGGTGGTGCGGGATCTCAAGGCGGTGTCGCGCGTCGACGCGGCGGAGCGCCGCCCCATCGACCTCAAGGCCGAGGTGGAGACGGCGCTCGCGCTGGCCCAGAACGAGCTGCGCCACCGCGCCACCGTGCAGGCGTCGCTCGACGAGGTGCCGCGGGTCGAGGCCCCGGAGTTCCAGCTCGGCCAGGTCTTCCTCAACCTGCTCGTCAACGCGGCCCAGGCGGTGGGCGAAGGGGACCCGGCGCGGCAGGTGGTGCGGGTGGAGACGAGCACCGCGCCCGACGGCTGGGCGGTGGTGGAGGTGCGCGACACCGGCGCCGGCATCCCGGCCGAGGTCCTGCCCCGCATCTTCGAGCCCTTCTTCACCACCAAGCCGCTCGGCCAGGGGACGGGGCTGGGGCTCTCGGTGTGCCACGGCATCGTCACCGGCCTGGGCGGGCGCATCGAGGTGGAGAGCGCGCCGGGGCGGGGCTCCACCTTCCGCGTGCTGCTGCCGCCCGCCGCGCCCGGCGAGGCGCCGGCCCC
>JAJYAW010000032.1 GCA_021779335.1 Myxococcales bacterium
CGCCGCCGCCTCGGCCCGGCCCACCGTGGCCTCCGGCCCGCCGGCCGCGCGCTCGGCCCGCGAGAACGCCGCGGCGGCCTCGCCGCTGCGGCCCAGCGCCAGGAGCGAGACGCCCAGCCGGATCAGGCCGAGCGGCTCCTCCATGAGCACCACCTGGAGGAACCGGCCGTCCGCCAGGAGCTGGAGGGCCCGCCGGTAGGAGGCCGCGGCCGCCTCGAGCCCGGCCAGCCGGGCCGCGCTCGCCGGCGGCGAGGCGAAGGCCCGGACCTCCTCGGCCATCCCCCTCAGCACCGCGTAGTCCGGGTTGGTCGCCTCGCGCCGCTCCACCTCGTCGAGCGCCTGCAGCGCCACCTCCGGCTGGCCGCGCTGCACGGCCACCATGGCCCGGATCAGGACCACCCGGCGCAGCGAGCGGTGGCGCGGCTGCGAAGGCACCAGGGCCCAGGCCCGCGCCGCCACCGCCTCGGCCTCGGCCACCTCGCCCCGCTGGAAGAGCTCCTGCGCCACGTAGCCGGCGGCGGTCACGTCCTCCGGCTCCTGGGCCATGCGCTTGCGCAGGAGCGCCAGGTTCCGGTCCCGCTTGGCCAGGCTCCCCTCGAGCTCGCGGACGTAGCCGAGGTGGACCACGTCGGCCGGGAGCAGCTCGTGGCGGTCGCCGTGGGCGGCCGCCCAGTCGCTCACGCCCTCGTGGACGATGCCGCGGTAGCGCAGGTCGGGGAGCCGGCGCAGCAGGCGCGGCAGCGAGTACGGCGCCCCGGCGCGCGCGGCGCCGCCCACCACCTCGTCGAAGGCGGCGTCGGTCCGGCTGGCGTTGTGGAAGCGGAGGAAGCCCACGTCGAAGGCGGGGCGCCGCAGCGCCCGGCGGAGGACCTGCCCGGCCCCGCGCGCCAGCCGCTCGTCGGCGTCCAGCACCAGGACCCAGTCGCCGTGGGCGTGCTCGATGGCCAGGTTGCGCGGCGTCGCGAAGTCGTCGTCCCAGGCGCGCTCGAGCACGGTGGCCCCGGCCTCCCGGGCGATCTCCCGGGTCCGGTCGGTCGAGCCGGTGTCCACCAGCACGACCTCGTCCACCACGCCGTCCACCGAGGCGAGGCAGCCGGGGAGCATGGGCTCCTCGTTCCTGGCGATGAGGCAGAGCGTCAGGCGGACGGCCATCCGGATCCTGTTAGCAAGGCGGATGCCCGCGCCGCCACCCAAGCGATTCCAGCCACTTGCGCGACCGCGGCGTCAGCGAGGTGACGGCCTCGCGCGCCGGAGCCGGAACCGGCGGACCAGGAGGTCGGCGATCCCGGCCAGGTCCCCGGCCTCGAGGTGCGGCAGGCGACGCGGCGGCGGCCCGTCCCCGACCAGCGCGAAGACCCGGCGATCGGTGGCGCAGAGGAACTCGCGGGAGACCGCCGTGCGCCGGACCTCGAGCCGCGGCAGGGGCTCGCCGCGCCAGCCCTCGGCGAGCACGAGATCGCAGGGTGGCAGGAGGGCGGCCAGCGCGCGGGCGCCGCCGCGGCGCGGCCCGAAGAGGGCCATGGCGTCCGGCCCCTGGATGGCGGCGGCGACGGCCCCGGCCCGCCGCAGCACCTCGGTGTCCTTGCCGCGCCGGTCGAACGCGTGGGCGTGGCCGGTGTGCTTGAGGACACCCACCCGCAGGCCCCGCGCCGCCAGGACCGGCAGGAGGCGGCGCAGGAGGCGCGTCTTGCCCGCGCCGCTCGGGCCCGAGACCGCCACGATGGGGATCGGCCGCCTCCGCGGCGCCGCCCTGGCCGGCCTCACCCGTCGCCGAGCAGCCACGCCGTCACCTCCGCCCCGGCCGGCAGGTCCCCCGCCCCGGCGCCGAGGGTGATGAGCAGGTCGGCGAGCGCCGGCCCCCGCACCTGCGCGGCGTCCCGCCCGATGGGGCTGACGCGGCCGTCCGGCTCGAGCCGGCCCCAGAGGAGCCGCGCCCTCCCGGACCTCCCGGAGACCGGCGCGGCGAGCGGCAGCCGCAGCGCCGGGCGGTGGCGCACGGCGGCGCCGCAGCGCGCCAGCAGCGCCGGCCGGCCGAAGACCTCGAAGGCCACCAGGCACGCCGAGGGGCTCCCCGGCAGCCCCAGCACCGGCTTGCCCGCGTGGTGGGCGAAGAGGAAGGGCTTGCCGGGCTTCATCGCCACGCCGTGGACCAGCACCTCGGCGCCGCAGCCCGCCAGCGCGGCGGGCACGAGGTCCCGCTCGCCGATCGAGACGCCGCCGATGGTGACCACGGCGTCGGCGCGCGCCAGCGCGGCCTGGAGCGCCGCCTGGAGCGGCCCCAGCGAATCGGGCGCGCTGGCCCGCTCCACCTCCGCGCCGAGCGCGGCGCAGAGCCCGGCCACCGCCAGGCCGTTGGAGTCGGGCGTCCGGCCGGTCACCACCTCGTCGCCGGTGGAGAGCACCACGACCCGCGGGCGACGCACCACCTCGACCCGCTCCACCCCCACCGCCTCGAGGAGGGCGAGCTGGCGCGGGCCGAGCCGCGCCCCGGCGGCGAGGGCCTCTCCGCCAGCCGGGACGTCCTCGCCCGCCCGGCGGACGTTCTCCCCGGCCACGGCGGAGTGGCGGAAGGTGACCGTCCCCGCCCCGGCCGCCGCCGCCTCCTCACGGACGACGGCGTCGGCCCCCTCGGGCAGCGGGGCGCCGGTGAAGATGCGGACCGCATCGCCCGGCGGCAGCGGCGCGACCGGGCCACCGGCGTAGGCGGCCTGGCGGACCCGCAGCGTGACCTGCGGGCCCACCTCCGCAGCGCGGACGGCATACCCATCCATGGCCGAGCAGGTGACCGGCGGGGCGGCGCGCCGCGCCACGGCGCTGGCCGCGAGGTACCGACCCAGGGCGGCCGCGGCAGGGACGGCCTCGGTGGCGAGTGGGGCGACGGTGGCGACGAGCCGGTCCCGGACGGCGAGGAGCGTCTCCATGAGCGACGCATCATGCCATGACCGGCGAAGGCTCCCGGCACCCGCAAGCGTTGCGCGAGTCGCCGTTTGACCGGCAGCAAGGCGCAAGGCCTGCATCGCGCACTTGCCAAACACCCGTGTTTTCACGGGCCTGAGACGTGCAAGCAGACGCAGGTCAAGGCTCAAGCTGATCAGCCATGGGGGATTCGTGCTCTCAAATTCACCCGTCACCGACTGCGCCGTCTGCTCCCTCGGGATCGCCTCCCAGGGCAAGTGCCGCCTCACGCCGGCCAGCCGCGAGTCGGGCTCCACCATCTGCGCCCAGGGCGAGCGCCCCCGCACCGTCTACTTCGTCAAGGAGGGCTTCGTGGCCCTCTCCGCGGTGAGCCCGCGGGGCGCCGAGCTCCTGCTCACGCTGCGCGGCCCCTCCTCGCTCCTCTGCACCGAGGCGCTCCAGGGCGAGGCCTCGCCGTTCGAGGTGCGCGCCCTCTCGCGCATCCGCATCTGCGGCATCGGCGGCGAGGCCCTGGCCCAGTGGGTCGGCCCGGAGCGGAGCGCCGGGCGCGTCCTGCTCGACCTCCTGCTCACCGAGTCCCGTCACCAGCGCGACGAGGTGAACTGGCGCCAGGGCGACTGCCTCTCCCGCGTGGCCCGCTTCGCGCTGGCCCACGCCCGCTTCCTGGCCGACCGACCCAACGCGGTGCGCAAGCAGGTGGTGGCGCGGCTGCTCGGCATGCGCCCGGAGACGCTCTCCCGCTGCCTCACCAAGCTCGAGCGGGACGGGGTGGTGGACGCCTCCAGGGGCGTCAAGGTCCTGGACCATCGGCGCCTGGCGGCCATCGCCATGGAAGACGTCGCGGCCTAGTCGGCGTCCCGGACAGGCCGGTCCCGGGTGGAGACACGCCGAAGGGAATGCGGTAGAGAAGCGCCCGCGTTAGCCCGTTACCTCGGGGGCGAGGAGAGCACGTCATGGGTCTCAGGATGCCTGAGTTGCTGGTCATCGGTTTCGTGCTGGTGCTGCTGTTCGGCGGCAGCAAGCTCCCGGCCCTGGGCCAAGGGCTCGGCCAGGGGATCCGCAGCTTCAAGAAGGCGCTCTCCGGCGACGACGACAAGCCGGCGGCCGAGCCCACCTCGGGCGACCAGACGCCGAAGGCGTAGCCGGGGCGCGCAGCGCCTGCGAGGCGCGTCTCCCCCCCGGCGCACCCCTTGCGAGCTCGGGCGCCTGCAGCGCGCCCCGAGCGGGTCGCGCGCGGCCTCGCCGCCTCCGGTGGCCCCATGTTCCGCGAGCTTGGCCGGGTGCCGGTCGGAACCTTCCCCGGGCACGGTCCTTCCATGACCGGGGATCGACCAGGAGTGGAGGAGCACCATGCCACTGGAGGGCACCGCGGCGAGCGGCCCGGAGGTCAGCGTTCACCTGGCGGAGCGGTTCACCCCGCTGGAGGCCCGCGTGCTCCATGACGTGGCCTCGCGGAGCCCGGCCGGCATGACGCTGGACCTCGACTTCCGCGACGTCCGCACGTGCCACGACGTGGCGCTCCTCCTCCTGGCGCAGGACATCCGGGCGGGGTGGGCCCAGTACACCCTGCGCGGCCTGACCAGTCACCACCTGCGGCTGCTCGGCTACCTGGGCGCCTCCCGCTCGGGGGCGAAGGGCGCCCCGGTCGATCCGAGCTTCGACTAGCTCGCCGGGCGCCCGCTCGCGCCGCCGCCCTACCGGGCGCCCCCTCAGCGCCGCGAGATGAAGCGACCCACCCGATCGGCCAGCCAGGTGACGGCGCGCCCGACCAGGTCGTCCCACCACTCGGCGAGGCGCGACCCCGGGATCGCACCGCGTGGCACCGGCGCGGCCTCCGCGAGCCGCGCCTCGATCCAGCGCTCCCCCTCGGCGGCGATGGCCTGGTCCTCGACCTCCGCGAGCGCCTCGAGGTTGGCGAGGGAGAACGGGTCCAGGTTGAACGAGCCCACCAGGAGCCGGAGCCCGTCCGCCGCCGCGACCTTGGCGTG
This sequence comes from Myxococcales bacterium, assembly GCA_021779335.1. Lineage (GTDB taxonomy): Bacteria > Myxococcota > Myxococcia > Myxococcales > Anaeromyxobacteraceae > JADKCZ01. Next base: position 4,905 of record JAJYAW010000032.1, read on the forward strand.
CAGCCCGACCCCGGGCCACTCGCGCACCTCGACGCCCGCCGCCAGCAGCCGGCGGTACTGGCGGCGCACGGCCGGGCGGGTCAAGGCCACGTCGCTCCTGGCCGGCAGGACGATGCGCACGCGGACGCCGCGGCGCGCCGCCGCGGTGATGGAGCGGACCATGCGCCGATCGGGCATGAAGTAGGCGTGGGCCATCAGGAGGCGCACCCGCGCGCCGCCGATGGCCTTGAGGTACCGGTGGCGAAGCCGGCGCCCGCCCCCCAGGCCGGAGAGCCAGACCCGGAAGGGCCCGGCGGGGCTGTGTCCGCGCTCGTGCCGCCCGCGCCGCAGCAGCCACTCGGCGGCCGGTCCCCTCACCTCGATGGCCAGGTCCGCCCAGCCAGTCGCTCGCGCCTCTCCCGGCACGCCGTACTCGTCGCCAACGTTGAGGCCGCCCACGAAGGCCACCTGCCCGTCGACGGCCAGCACCTTGCGGTGGTTGCGCCGCCACCGGCCAAAGAGGAGGAAGCGCATCTGGTTGAAGATCTCGACCTGGCAGCCGGCCGCCGCCAGCCGGTCGGCCACCTCGTGGGCGTGCGGCGTGGAGCCCCAGCCGTCGATGACCACCCGCACGCGGACGCCCCGCCGCGCCGCGCCGCCCAGGGCCTCGATGAAGAGCGCGCCGACCGAGTCGGCGGCGAAGGCGTAGACCTCGAGGAAGACCTCCTCCCGCGCCGCCTCGATGGCGGCCAGCATGGCCGGGAAGGCTGCCGCGCCGCCGTCGAGGAGGCGGAGCCGATCCCGCGGCCCACCTGGCCCGCCGCCGAGCCACCGGGAGCGCCCCATGACGCCACGTTATGGCCGGAACGGCCGGCACGCCAGGGCGGCGCCCGTCGCTCCGCCTCCACCTGCCGTTGACCGCGCCCCGGGCGAGGCCTAGATCCCATGGGCCCATGGCCGAGACCGTCTTCGAGGAGCTCCAGCGCTACGTCCACTTCTCCGAGGCGGACGGGGCCCTGCTGCGGGCCTTCCGGCCGCTCGCCCGGCCCCGCTTCCAGGAGATCGCGGAGGAGTTCTACGCCCGCATCCTCTCGCACGAGGAGGCCTCCAGGGTGCTGCACGGCGGCGAGAGCCAGGTGGGGCAGCTCAAGGTCACCCTGGTGGCCTGGATGGACGCCCTGCTCTCCGGCCCCTGGGACGAGGCCTACTGGCAGCACCGCTACCAGATCGGCCGCGTCCACGTGCGCATCGGCATGCCCCAGCACTACATGTTCGGCGCCATGAACGTGCTGCGCGCGGGGCTGGGCCAGGTGGCGCTGGAGCGGGTGACCGGCGCGGCCCTCGAGCCGACCCGGGCCGCGGTGGGCAAGATCCTCGACCTGGAGCTGGCCATCATGCTCCACACCTACCGCGACGACCTGCTGGCGCAGCAGGCGCGGACGGAGCGGCTCTCCACCTTCGGCCAGCTGGTCGGCTCCATCGGCCACGACCTGCGCAACCCGCTGGGCGTCATCGAGACCTCGCTCTTCATCCTCAGGGGGCGCGCCGGCGAGGACGAGCGGACCAGGAAGCACCTCGACCGGATCAAGGACCAGCTCGACGTGGCCAACGGGATCATCACCAACCTGCTCGACATGATCCACGACCGCCCGCTGGCGGCCGAGCCGGTCCTCCTCGGCGAGGTGGTCGACGGGGCGGTGGCGGCGGTGCGGCGCCCGCCCGGCGTGACCCTGGAGGTGAGCGGCGTGGCGGAGCTCCCCGCCGTGCCGGGCGACCCGGTGCAGCTCCGCCAGGTGCTGGTCAACCTGGTGGAGAACGCGGTCTTCGCGGCCTCGCCCGCTGGCGCGGTGGCGGTGCGGGGCCGGCGGACCGGCGCCGAGGTCCTCCTCGACGTGGAGGACTCCGGTCCGGGCGTCGACCCGGCCACCCGGCGGCGCCTCTTCGAGCCGCTCATCACCACCAAGGAGCGGGGCATCGGGCTGGGGCTGGCCCTGGTCAAGCGGATCGCGGAGCGCCACGGCGGCGGCGTGGCCTACTCGGAGCGCGAGGGCGGCGGCGCGCGGTTCACCGTGCGGTTGCCGTGCTGAGGGGACACCGGGCCATGCGCCGCTACCTGATCGTGGACGACAACCTCGACTTCGCGGAGAACCTGGCCGAGATCCTGCGCGACCTCGGGGACGAGGTGGCCATCGCCACCGGCGGCGCGGAGGCGCTGGCGCTGGCGCGGGGCGGGCGCTTCGACGCCGTCCTCACCGACATGCGCATGCCGCTCATGGGCGGGGCCGAGCTGGTCCACGAGCTCCGCCGGCTGGACCCGGGCCTGGCCGCCATGGTCATCACGGCCCACGCGGGCGACGACGCGCTGGAGGCGGCCCGGCGCGAGGGGCTGCTGGCGGTGCTGCCCAAGCCGGTGCCGGTCGCGCAGCTCCTGGACCTCATGGCGGTGGCGCGGCGCGACGGCCTGGTGGTCATCGTGGAGGACGACCGGAAGTTCTCCGACAACCTCTGCGAGGTGCTGCGCGGCCGCGGCTTCGCGGCGGTGACCGCCGGCTCGGTGCTGGAGACGGAGCGGCTCGGGCCCATCCGCCCGTTCGCCGCGCTGGTGGACCTGCGCGTCCCGGGCGGCCCGGACGGCGAGGCCATGCGCCGCCTCTCGCTCCGCTTCCCCAACCTCCCCATGATCGTCATGAGCGGCGTGCACGGCCAGCCGCCGGAGGGCGGCCAGGGCTTCTTCCGCAAGCCCTTCGACACCGCCGCCCTGCTCGACGCGGTGGAGCGGCTCCACGCCGCCCGGCCCCGCCTCGGGGGCGCGCCGTGAAGGAGCACGCCGCGCAGCGCCCCCGCATCCTCATCGTCGACGACAACGCCGGGCTGGTGGACAACCTCGCCGAGATCCTGGAGGAGGCCGGCTACGCCGTGCAGGGCGCCGCCTCGTGCGCCGCCGCGCTGCCGCTGGCCCGCGAGGGCTTCGACGTGGCCCTGGTCGACCTGCGCCTGCCCGACGGCGACGGCACCGCGCTGGCGCCGCGGCTCAAGGACCTCTCGCCCGACGGCGAGGTGGTGCTCCTGACCGGCTTCGCCACCCTGGAGTCGGCGGTGGCGGCGGTGCGGGCCGGCGCCTGCGCCTACCTGGTGAAGCCCTGCGCCACCCGGGAGCTCCTGGTGACGGTGGAGCAGGCCATGCGCCAGGTGCGGCTGCACGCCGAGAAGCGCGAGCTGGCCCGCAAGGCGCAGATGGCCGAGAAGCTGGCGGCGGTCGGCACCATGACGGCCGGCCTCTCCCACGAGATCCGCAACCCGCTCAACGCCGCCGTCCTGCAGCTCTCCGTGCTGGAGCGCCGGCTGCAGCGGCTCCCGGCCGAGGCGCAGGGGGCGCTGCTCGAGCCGCTCACCCTGGTGAAGGACGAGATCCGCCGGCTGGACCACATCCTGGAGGACTTCCTCCAGTTCGCCAGGCCGCGCGAGTTCGTGCCGCGCCCGGTGGCGGTGGGGTCGGTGGTCGCGCGGGTCCTCGACCTGCTGGAGGGCGAGGCCGAGCGGCGACGGCTGACCGTGGTGCGCGCCGTCGACCCGGAGGGCGCGCTCCCGCCCGTGGCCGGCGACGAGGAGCGGCTCCGCCAGGTGCTGGTCAACCTGACCCTCAACGCCCTGGAGGCGACGCCGGACGGGGGCACCATCCGCGTGGCCTGCTTCGGGGAGCCGCCGGCGCCGGAGCGGCCGGGCGAGCCGGGGCGCGTCGGCATCTCCATCGAGGACTCCGGCCCGGGCATCGGGGCCGGGCTGCGCGACCGGATCTTCGAGCCGTTCTTCACCACCAAGGCCAAGGGCTCGGGCCTGGGGCTCTCCATCGTCCACGCCATCGTGGCGCAGCACGGCGGGACCATCTCCATCGAGGACGGCGACGGGGGCGGCGCCCGCTTCGTCCTCAGGCTGCCCCGCGCCCGCTGAGCGCGCCTACCGCCCGTCCGGCTCGTCGCCGTCCAGCCCGGCGTCGCCGTCGCCGCGATCCCCGCCCGGCTCCGGCGCGCCGGCCGCGTACTCCTTGAGCCGGTACTGGATCTTGCGCACGCTGATGCCCAGGATCTCGGCGGCCCGCGAGGTGGAGCCCCCCACCATCTCCAGCGTCCGCAGGATGGCCTCGCGCTCGATCTCGTAGAGGGTGGCGCCCGGGATGAGCGCGCCCGGCGCCCGCTCGCGGGGGCGGGGGCCGCGCAGCGACGGCGGCAGGTCCTCGGCGGTGAGCTCGGTGGACTTGCAGAGCACCACGGCGCGCTCCACCACGTTCTCCAGCTCGCGCACGTTGCCCGGCCAGTCGTGGGAGAGGAGCGCGTTGAGCGTCCCGGGGGCCAGCCCCTTGATCTCCTTGCCGTAGGCCTTGGAGTACAGGTCGATGAAGTGCGAGACCAGCGACGGCACGTCGCCCTTGCGGGAGCGGAGCGGCGGCAGCGTCACCGCCACCACGTTGAGCCGGTAGTAGAGGTCCTCGCGGAAGCGGCCGGTCTTGACCAGGTCGGCCAGGTCCCGGTTGGTGGCGGCCAGGAGCCGGACGTCCACCTTGATGGTCTTGGTGCCGCCGACCCGCTCGAACTCCTTCTGCTGCAGCACGCGCAGCAGCTTGATCTGGAGCGAGGGCGGGATGTCCCCGATCTCGTCGAGGAAGAGCGTGCCGCCGTCGGCCAGCTCGAAGCGCCCCTCCTTGAGCCCGATGGCCCCGGTGAAGGCGCCCTTCTCGTGGCCGAAGAGCTCGGACTCGAGCAGGGTCTCCGAGAGGGCGGCGCAGTTCACCTTGATGAAGGGCTTCTCGGCCCGCGGCGACTCCTCGTGGAGCGCCTGCGCCACCAGCTCCTTGCCGGTGCCCGACTCGCCCAGGATGAGCACGGTCGCCTTGGTGGGCGCGGCGCGCTTCACCACGTCGAAGACGGCCTGCAGCTCCGGGGCGTCGCCCACGATGCTGTGGAAGCGGAAGCGCTCGCGGACCCGCTCGCGCAGGTTCTGGGTGTCGCGCTGCAGCCGGAGCTTCTCCAGCGCCTTGTCGAGCACCACCAGCACCGCGTTCACGTCGAGCGGCTTGACGAGGTAGTTCTCGGCGCCGGCGCGCATCGCCTCCACCGCGGCCTCCACCGAGGCGAAGGCCGTCATCATGACGAAGACCGCGTCGGAGCCCTGCTCGCGCGCCCGCTTGAGCAGCGTGATGCCGTCCATGCGCGGCATGCGGACGTCGGCCAGGACGGCGGCGGGCGCGAACCCGGGGAGGAGCGCCAGCGCCTCCTCCCCGTCGGCCGCCTCGGCGATCTCGAAGCCCTCCTCGCCGAGGATCTGGCGCAAGGCGACCCGGGCGTTCTGCTCGTCGTCGACGACGAGGATCCGCTCCTTGGTTCGGCTGCCGGTGCTCAGGGTCATCTGGACGGTCCTGCTCCGGGTGGCGCAAAGGCTGCGTGGAAGCGGAGTCTATGCCCCGTCTGCGCCAAATAATCCAGGGGGTACAGGGAGCTCAACCTGCGCGCGCTGCCCCGACTTTGCGCCCAGCCGGGGGGAGCCTAGGCCGTTCGGGGGGTCTCGGTCCGGCCGATCCGGTCGTAGGGGCGCCACCGGAAGCGCGCGCCGAGCCCCTCCGCGACCCGACGGCAGTCCTCCTCGACGAGCCCGGGCATCCCCACCGCGCTGGCCGCCACGTCGGGGAGGCGCGCCGCCGCGCTGCGGATGAACGCCTTCACGTGGTCGAAGGCCGCCGCGCCGTACTGGCTCGGGCAGAGCCGGGCGTAGCTGGGTCCGTCGGCGGCGTTGAGCGAGACCGAGACGGCATCGAGCCCCGCCTCGGCCAGCTCGGGGACCACGTCGCGCCCCTCGCGGAGCGAGGCGAGCCCGTCGGTGTCGAGCCGGACCCGCTTCACGCCGGCCGCCTTGAGCCTCCGCACCAGGTCGAGCACCTGCTCGAGCCGGCGCGTCGGCTCGCCGAAGCCGGTGAAGACCACCTCGGAGCGCCCCTCGAGGCCGGCCGCCCGCGCCGCGGCCCAGACCTCGTCGGCGGAGGGGTTGCGCGCCAGCCGCAGGTCGAAGCCCCCCACGGTGAAGTCGCCGTCGCGGATCTTCGGGCAGAAGACGCAGGCCAGCGTGCAGCTGCTGGTGACGTTGAGGTAGAGCGCGTCGCCGAGCGGATAGGCCAGCACCGGCGGGGCGGCGGTCGGGGTGTTCACGGTGCCAGAGGTGATAGCAGCCGGGCTGCCCCGTTGCCAGCCGCGACCGGCGCGCCGCGCGCCGCGCTACTCCGCGTCGAGCAGCCCCTGCCCGCTGCACCCCGTGCAGTAGCGCGCCTCGGGGATGGCCCGCATCCGCTGCAACCCCAGCGGCCCGCCGCAGGCCAGGCAGGTCCCGTACTGCCCCTCGGAGATGCGCTGCAGCGCGGCGTCGATCTCCGACAGCTCGCGCCGGACCTGCTCGTTGACGGGCGTCGGGATGGCCTCGAGATCGAGCCACCGCGCCGAGGGGTCGGCGGCCTGGGACAGCCCGGCCTGCCGGCGAAGCGACCGGCGACGGCGGAGGAGCGAGTCCCTGGCTTCGACGGCGTACTGACCCATGACGTCCCAAGCCGAAGCACGCGCCGTGCCCAGGGAAAGGTCCGTATTATCAACGATCTCGCGCCGCAAACATGGCGCCCGCACCGGCCGGGACGCACGGCTTGCGCTCTTCGGACTAGCCCGGCCGTGCGTGCGGCGGAATGCCCGGTGGTGGAGTACCCCAGCGGGACCTCGGCGCGCGCGGCCAGGTCCAGACCTAGCCCGGCAGCGCCCGCCGCACGCCGCCGCCACGCGCCAGGTCCAGGAGCTCGGGGCCCACCTTCCGGGTGGTCGGGTCGAGCAGCCGGACCAGCGGCTTGTCCCACAGCTCCTCGCCTCGCGACGGCGCCGTGGAGCGACCGAAGCGTCCATCGCCCAGCTCGAGGAGTGTCCCGGGCGGGTAGCGGCCGAGGGCGTTCACCAGGAGCTGCGCCAGGACGGGGTGGTAGAGCTTGCCCCCGGCCTTGAGCATGGCGCCCAGCGCCGCCTCGCGCGTGATCTTGGCGCCGTAGAGCCTCACCACGTTGGCGTAGTCCTCGGCGAGCCGCAGGATGGCACCGAAGGTGGACGGCCGGAGCGCCGCGTCGCCGAAGTCGCGGTGGTGCTCCAGCACGGCCCGCAGCCGCCGCAGCTTGGCCTCCGAGAACCCGCGCTGGCGCAGCACGACGCGCGCCCCCTCCACCGGGTGGCGGGCCAGCGCCGCCCGCCCCTCCCCCACGTCCGGGGCCAGGTACCCCGCGTCGTGGACCAGCGCCGCGATCCCGAGGTCCTGCAGGGAGCCGCCCGGGAGCCGCGCCGCCTTCCCGAGGAGCAGCGCCGTCATGGCCACCTCGACCGCGTGGGAGGCGTGCGGCGGGCAGTCGGGGAAGGCCAGCCAGAAGGCCGGCGCCTCGATGCCGGCCTCCAGCGCCTCGACGACGGTGCGGCGGAGCGGCAGCGGGTTGAGCACCCGCCCGGCGGCCACGTTCTCGAAGGTCTCGCCCACCAGCTCCAGCAGGCGCCCCAGCACCTCCCCCGGATCCCGGCGCGGCGCGTCCGAGTCCACCTGGGTGGTCCGGAACCGGTGGATGCCGGCCAGCTCCACGGTGCCCAGCCCCTGCGCCTCGAGCCACGCCGCCAGCGCGTGGCGCGGCGCCTCCGGCGCGGCCGGACCGGCCAGCCCGGCCACGAGCGTGCGGACCTGCCGCTCGTCGAGCGCGCCGTGGAGCGAGAGGCCGCCGGTGTTGTGGCGGCGCAGCTCGCCGCCGAGGTCCCGGCCCCCGCCCTTCCCCTCCGAGCGGATGCGGATGTCGTTGACGTAGACCTGGTCCTCCACCGTGACGAGGTGGACCGTGCCGAGCAGCTCGCCCAGGGCCCCCAGGGCGCGGGCGAACTCCGCCACCGGCGCGTCGAAGGCGTGGTTGTCGGGCGAGTGGGTGCGGGTGAGCTTGAGCAGGCCGCCCAGCATCTGGGCCAGCTGCTCGCCGCCCTCGCGGACCTTCTGCGCCAGCTCGCGGTCCTCGCCGGCGCGGGCTCGCCCCAGGGCGCGGCCGAGGGCCGTCTGCGCGCGTGCCAGCTCATCCATGGCGGACCCCCTGGTGGCGGCGGCGCGCCAGCGTGGCGAAGCAGTGGCGCCGCAGCGCCTCGTCGGCGCCCTTGGCCACCGCCTCGATGCGGGCCACCGCGTCCGGGGAGGGGTGGGCGCCCAGGCCGGCCACGGCGGCCCAGCGGAGCGGATCGTAGCCACCGCCGCCGGTGAGCCGCCCCAGCAGCCCCTTCCTCGGCTCCAGCCAGCGGCCGAACGTCTCCTGCGCCCGCCCCGGGTGGAGGCCGGCCAGGGCCCGCCCCAGCGCGTCGGCCTCGGCGGCGGAGCAGTCGCGGCGGCTGGAGAGCGCCTCCTCGACCAGCCCGAAGGCGGCGGGCGGCCCGCGCCGCCCCAGCACCTGCGCCGCGGCGATGCGCACGGCCTCCTGACCCGCGTTGAGGAGCCGGGCCAGCCGCTCGGCCGGCACGTCGCCCTCGGCGTGCTCCAGCGCCCGGAGCGCCTCCACCTGCAGCGCCGTGTCGGGGTGCTCCATGAGGGCCGCGGCGGCGGCGGCCGCCCAGGCGGGGGCGCGCGCCACGATGGCCTTGATCAGGCCGCGCGCGGCGGCCGGCTCGAGCGCGGGCAGCCGGGAGACCACCGCCTCGGCGTCGGCCGGCAGCCGCGCCTCGGCGATCCGCACCAGCACGTCCCGCCGCCCCTCGTCCTGCTCGGTGGCCAG
>JAJYAW010000448.1 GCA_021779335.1 Myxococcales bacterium
CTGCAGCTCTTCCACCTGGAGTTCGGCCACGTCGCGCCTCCTGATCCTGGAGCGGCTCTCCTACCCCGGGCGGCGGGCCTTGGCCAGCGGCGCGGCTAGTCGTCCTCGTCCTCCTCGGCGGCCTTGACGGTCTTCTTGACCACCTTGGTCGCCATCTTCTCCACCAGCGGCTCGAAGACCTTGGCGGCCAGCTCGTCGTCGTACTCCACCTGGGCGCCGGTGCCGGCCACCCTGGCCGAGGTGTCGCCGGTCTCGTTCTCGTCCTTGAAGGTGACGAGCACCTCGCCGGTCTCCACCTCGATGAGGCGGGCGTCGAGCCGGCCGGAGAAGTTGACCTTCTTGACGTTGACGCTGCCGGCCACGCTGCCGGCCAGGCCGCTGCCGGTCACCTTGCCCACCAGGGCCCCGACGCCCCAGCCGGTGCTGGCGCTGGCGACCTTGCAGCCGAAGCGGGTGATCTTTCCGGTCAGGACGTAGCGCGCGCCCAGGAGCTTGCCGACCTTCTGGGCCGAGCCGGGATCCACCTCGTCGCTCTGCTGGAACTTGAGCTCCTCGCGGAGCGCCTTGAGCCGCTCGCGCTCCACCAGGCGCAGCTTGCCGTTGGCCTTCTCGGAGATGGCGGTGGTGAAGAGGTCGCGCAGCGCGTCGGACATGGCGCCGGCGTTGTTCCCCCAGCCGCCGCAGGAGGAGTACGCGTTGTGCGTGGACGGGAAGTCGAGGATGGCCAGGCGCGGCTTCTTGGCCTTGGCCTCCTTGGCGTCGCCGGCGGTGGCGGCGAGGGGGAGGAGCATCGCGAGGAGCAGGGCGGAGCGGCGGTGCGCGGCGAGGTTCACGGGGACTCCCAGGGTGCGTGGCGGTGGGCGGGCGAGACCCGGGGATGCTAGCGCAACGGCGCCGCGATGCGTGCCCGGGGACCCGGGGACGTCGACCGGCCGGCCCCCCGGATGTGACGCGCCGCCGGCGCGCCGCGCTAGAGCGGCGGGTTCCCGTGCTTCTTCCGCGGCAGCGCCTGCTGCTTGGTCCGCAGCGTCGCGAAGGCCCGGATCACCTTGGGCCGGGTCTGCTCCGGCCGGATCACCTCGTCGAGGTAGCCGAGCCCGGCCGCCACGTAGGGGTTGGCGAAGCGCTCGCGGTAGTCGGCCACCAGCCGGGCCCGCTCCGACACCGGGTCCTGGGCGGCCAGGAGCTCCTTCCTGAAGACGATGCCCACCGCCCCCTCGGGCGCCATGACCGCCACCTCGGCGCCCGGCCAGGCCAGGTTCACGTCGGCGCGCAGGTGCTTGGAGGCCATGATGGCGTAGGCGCCGCCGTAGGCCTTGCGGGTGATGACCGTCACCTTGGGCACGGTGGCCTCGGCGAAGGCGTAGAGCAGCTTGGCGCCGTGGTGGACGATGCCGCCCCACTCCTCGGCCGTGCCGGGCACGAAGCCGGGCACGTCCACGAAGGTGAGGAGCGGCAGGCCGAAGGCGTCGCAGAAGCGGACGAAGCGGGCCGCCTTGACCGAGGCCTTCACGTCGAGCGCGCCGCCGTGCACGGCCGGCTGGTTGGCCACCACGCCCACCGGGCGCCCGTCGAGCCGGGCCAGCCCCACCACCACGTTCTGGGCGAAGGCCTCGGCCACCTCGAGGAGCTCGCCGTCGTCCACCACCGCGCGGATGATCTCCTTCACGTCGTAGGCGCGGGCCGGGTCGTCCGGCGCGATGGCCGCGAGCGCCGCCTCCTGGCGCGCCGGGTCGTCGCGGCAGGGGCGCACCGGCGGGGGCTCGCCGCTGCGGAGCGGCAGGTAGGAGAGGAGCGCCCGCACCGCCTTCAGGGTGGCCGCCTCGGTGTCGAAGGCGAAGTGGGCCACCCCGGAGCGCTCGGCGTGGACTTGCGCGCCGCCCAGCGCCTCGCGCGTCACGACCTCGCCGGTGGCCGCCTGGATGGCCTCGGGCCCGGCCGTGTACATGCTGGCGGTGCCGTCCACCATGAAGACGAAGTCGGTGATGGCCGGGCCGTAGACGGCGCTGCCCAGGCAGGGGCCCATGATGACCGAGAGCTGCGGCACCACGCCGGAGGCCAGGGTGTGGCGCAGGAAGATCTCGGCGTAGCCGGCCAGCGCCGCCACTCCCTCCTGGATGCGGGCGCCGCCGGAGTCGTCCAGGCCGATGATGGGGCAGCCCACCTCCATGGCCCGGTCCATCACCTTGCAGATCTTCTCGGCCACGGCGCCGGAGAGCGAGCCGCCGAAGACCGTGATGTCCTGGGCGTAGACGAAGACCTGGCGCCCCTCGACGAGCCCGTGGCCGGTGACCACCCCGTCGCCCGGGATCTTCTGGCCGTCCAGGCCGAAGTCGGTGGCGCGGTGGACCTTGAACTTGTCGAGCTCGACGAAGGTGCCGGGGTCGAGCAGCAGCGCGAGCCGCTCGCGCGCGGTCAGCTTGCCGTCGCGGTGCTGCTTGTCCACGCGGGCCTGGCCGCCGCCCTGCTCGGCCTCGGCGTCCATGAGGTCCAGGCGGCGGCGGCGTGGATCGGGATCGACCGGCGTGTCCATGGTGGGGCCTTCCGGCTGGCTCCCGGCCTCAGGGCCGGTGGCCGCCCTTGGTGAACCAGCGCTGCCAGGCCTGCGCCGCGGCGTGCCGCTCGGCCTCCGGCAGATCGGCCGAGTAGGCCACCGGGCTGGCGGCCGCCTCGCGGAGCTCGTTGGCGGCCGAGAGCCGCAGCTCGCGGTCGCCCGCGGTGAGCGCGCCGAAGAGCCAGTCGCCCCGGCTGCGCCCCCTGTTCTGCTTCCACCACAGGAGCCAGTCGCGCGCCTTGGTGCCGTGGCGCTGCAGCGTGATGGCGGCCAGGGCGTCGGCCGAGGCGCCGGCGGTGACGGCGTCGCTCCCCTCCAGCGCCTGGATGAGGAGCGGGATGGACTCGGCGTCGCGCAGCGCCGCGATGGCCCTGGCGGCGGCCGCGGTCTTGTCGGCCAGCCCGGAGAGGAGGGCCCGGCGCAGCTTCTCCGGCACCGGCTTCATGGCCGGATCGCGCCGGTGGAGCGAGAGGGCGACGCGGGCCGCCTCCGCCACGGCCGGGGCCTGGTCGAAGCAGCGCTCCGCCAGCGGGAGGAAGGACGCGCCCTCGCCGAGCTGCCCCAGCAGGGCGACCGCGGCGCGGCGCCGCTCCGGCGCCGGCTCGGCGAGCATGGCGAGGAGCGGCCGGAGCGCGGCCGGTCCGAGCGACGCCACCGCCGCGAAGACCGGGCCCTGGTCCGGCGCCGCCGTGGCGGCGAGCGCCTCC
>JAJYAW010000449.1 GCA_021779335.1 Myxococcales bacterium
GAAGGAGGGCTGGTCCTTCCGTCAGTACCTCCGCCACTTGGCCGAACTGGAGATCGAGGAGCGGCGCCAGCGCCGCATCGAGCGGAACCTCCACGACTCCGAGCTGCCCGGCGAGATGTTGGCGCTCATGAGGAAGCGCGGAATTCTGGACCGGCCGGTCACGAGCGCCTCTTGCGCCGCCGGGTAGCGGTCGCCTCCTTGTCGGCCTCCGCCTCGCGCTTGCGGTAGCTCTCGCCCTCGATGGAGATGATCTCGGAGTGGTGGACGAGGCGGTCGATGAGGGCGGTGGTGCAGGCGGCGTTGGGGAAGATGGTGGGCCACTCGCCGAAGGCCAGGTTGGTGGTGATGACGATGCTCCGGCGCTCGTAGCGGCGTGAGACCACCTGGAAGAGAAGGTCGGCGTTCCGGTTGTCGTAGGAGAGGTAGCCGATCTCGTCGATGACCAGCAGGCCCGTACGGTTGCAGTAGTGCCGGAGGCGCTGGTCGAGGGCGCGCGCCGACTCCTGGGCGCCGAGGTCCAGCAGGAGCTGGGCAGCTGTCGTGAAGAGGACGGAGTGACCGGCCAGCACGGCGGCGTTGGCGATGTTCTGGGCGACCATGGTCTTGCCGAGGCCCTGGGGCGCGACCAGGACGACATTGTGGGCCTTCTCGACGAAGTCGAGGCTGACGGCGCTCTCCACCGCCTCGCGGTCGATGCGCTTGGGCCAGGCCCAGTCGAAGTCGGCCATCGACTTGAACTTGCCGAGGCGGCTGCGGCCGAGGCGTCGCTCCAGGCTGCGGCGGGCGCGGTCCTCGATCTCGACGCGGGCCAGGTGCTCGAAGATCTGCTGGGGACCCCACCGGCTCTTGGTGGCAAGCGCGATGAGGTCGTCGAGCCCATCGGCGGTGTGGCGCAGACCGAGGCCGGCGAGCTGCTGCTTCAGGTCACGGCTCACTTCTCCTCCTTGTGCTTGGCGAGGTCGTCGTAGGTGTGGAGGGCGTGCGGGGTGACGCGCAGGTTGCGCACGCGGGGGTCGGCGGGGAGAACCACGTCGAGGCTGGGCGGGCGCTTCCTGGCCCGCGCCCGCTGATCGAGGACGTGGGCCACGGAGGCGGCGCCGATGGCTCCGCGGCCGAGCGCGTCCTTGATGGCGGCCTCCACCTCGGCGGCATCGTGCTGGTCGAGGAGTTTGAGGAGGCGGGAGACCTGCCCGCCGAGGTGCTCCCCGCGCAGCGCCAGCGCCTCGATGAAGGCGTCCGCGCTCGGACAGGCGGCCCGGAGCCGGTCCCGGCCGCGCAGCTCGTGGGCCCGCCGCTTCTCGCGGGCCAGCTCTTCGACGTGCACGGGATCCTCGATGACCTGCTTCTCGTCGTAGCTGCGAGCGTGGGTAGCGAAGACATGCCCGCCGGCACCGTTGGTGATCCGGACGACCGACTCCGAGGCGAGGAGCACGAGCGGCTTGCCGGCGAGGTGATGGGGGATGGAGTAGTCGTTTCGGTCGAAGCGGATGTAGGGCTGCTTGCCCGAGGCGACCGGCTTCACCAGGTCGCAGTCCCAGGGGTGCTCCGGGAGGGCGAGTAGGCGCGGCTGCTCCTCCTTGAGTGCATCGCCGACTGCGCGGCCAGCGGGATCGCCCGGGACCTTGCGGACGTGGGCCACCCGCTCGATCCAGTCGGCGAGCTGGGCGTTGAGGTCCTGGACCGAGGTGAAGCGGCGGGCCTCGAAGAAGCCGTGACGCAGGTACTGGATGGCCCGCTCGACCTTGCCCTTCTCGTTGCCTCGGTAGGGCGCGCAGGGCTTGGGGGCGAAGTGGTAGTGGCCCGCCATGAGGAGCATCGCCTCGTTGAAGCCGATGTGATCTCCGGCCCGGTCGAGCACGACGCTCTTCAGGTTGTCGTAGAGGATGGTGCGCGGGACGCCGCCGAGCGCGCTGAACGCGGCGACGTGGCCGAGCATGAAGCTCTCCATGGTCTGGTCGAGGGCGAAGCGGGCGAACATGGCCCGCGACCAGCCGAGCACCATCACGAAGCAGGAGAGCGGCCGCTTGGCGTGGCCGATGCGGATGGTGCCGAAGTGGCCCCAGTCCACCTGCGCCTGCTCGCCGGGGAGCGTGGCCAGGCGCAGGAACGCCTCCTTCGGCGTCGGTCGGACGGTGGCCACGTGGCGCCGAAGCTGAACGGCCGAGCCGAGGTAGCCGCGGCCCCGGACCATCTCGAAGAGCCGGGTCGCGCGCAGCCGCGGATGGCGCTCGAGCGTCTCGGCGATGAAGCCCTTGAACGGGTTGAGCATCGACGGCCGGACCAGGGCACCCGGCCGGACGAAGCGCTCGGCCTCGATGGCGCGGCGCACCGTGTCGTGGTGGACGCCCAGCTCGGTGGCGATGGTGCCCACCTTCCAGTGCTCCGCGAAGAAGAGCCGTCGGATCTTGGCTCGCTGATCGGCGTCGATCACCGGGCCCCTCCCGCGTCAGGGCGGCGACCGGCTCCGCAGACGCCGGTGCTGATGGAGGCGGCCGGCTCGGGCCATGGTGTCATGGCGGACGAACTGGCCGCCTGCGCCGCAGCGGGCGCAGCAGAGGCGCCGCGGCCGGGGCCGGGCGTGGACGGGGACATGGGCGGTGACCTCCCTCGCCGCCGGCGCCGCCGTGGCGCACGTGACCGGCGAGGTAGGCACCATCGGAGAGGAGGGCTCCACCCCGCGACCGTGATGCGTCACATTCGCGCCGAGCCGCTCCCGGTATCGCCGCTGGCGCGCGGCGTGCGTGACCCGCCCGTCGAGGCTCCGCTGGTACCGCTGCCCGGCGGCGCGGAGGCTGGCACGACGGGCTTCGCCAGCGCAGGCCGCCCCGCAGTAGCGGTGGCCCCGGTCACAGCGGAGGCAGAGGAAGAAGACCTGGCCGCACGCCACCCGTGCGCAGGCCACGAACCGCAATGATTCCACGCGCCCTCGGCCAGGGCGCGTGGAAGTGGACCGATGGGCTCAGGCGTGCGATCACCGTGTCGCTGGATCGCAAGCGCCCTGCTCGATTCGGCCGAAGGCTCGGAGCTCCAACTCCGGGCCTTCACTCTTTCGCCCTGCCGACCGCTGACTACCCGTGAACGGCTGCCCCGGCCAGTTCCTGGCCGAGGGCTACACCACCGGCAAGCCGTCCAGAAATCCGCGGATCGTGGTGAGCATCAACAGCGAGAAGACCCTCGCTACGCTCAGCCGCGCTCGCCTGCCGGCCAAGGTCCAGAAGATGCTCCCGACGCTCTGCGACGGCGCCTTCGTGGAGCGCGGCG
>JAJYAW010000450.1 GCA_021779335.1 Myxococcales bacterium
CCTGCACAAGGAGCGCGTCCAGGTCTTCGGCAACACCGAGATGAGCTACCTGGCCACCCTGCCGCCGGAGCGCCAGGTCGAGCTGGCCCGCAACTTCTTCAAGCAGGAGATCGGCTGCCTGGTGGTGACCAAGGGGCTGGAGGTCCCGGCCGCCCTGGGCGCCGAGGCCGACGCGGCCGGGGTGCCGGTCTTCCGCACCAGCCACCTCTCCTCGACCTTCATCGAGTCGGTGCAGAACTTCCTGGAGGACGTCCTCACCGCGCAGACCTCCATGCACGGCGTGCTGCTCGACGTCTTCGGCGTGGGCATCCTGCTGCTGGGCAAGTCGGGCATCGGCAAGAGCGAGATCGCGCTGGACCTCATCATGCGCGGCCACCGCCTGGTGGCCGACGACATCGTGGACGTGAAGCGCAAGTCGCCCGAGGCGGTCTTCGGCGCCGGCAGCGAGATCATCAAGCACCACATGGAGATCCGCGGCCTGGGCATCATCAACATCAAGGACCTCTTCGGCGTGGCGGCCATCCGCGAGCGCAAGAAGATCGAGATCGTCCTCGAGCTGGTGGAGTGGGACCCGTCGGTGGAGTACGACCGGCTCGGCGTGGAGGACCGCAAGTTCCGCATCCTGGACGTGGAGGTGCCCATGCTGGTGGTGCCGGTCCGCCCGGGCCGCAACATGACCACCATCATCGAGGTGGCCGCCCGCAACCACCTGCTCAAGCTGCAGGGCCACCACTCCGCCCGCGAGTTCCAGGAGCGGCTCAACCGCGCCATCGCGCTCTCCCCCGGCGCGCGGGCCGGCGAGATGGACGTCGAGTGACCGCGCCCCCGGCCGCGCCGACGCAGCTCGTGGTCCTGACCGGCGTCTCCGGCTCCGGCAAGACCACCGCGCTGCGCGCCCTGGAGGACGCCGGCTTCTACTGCGTCGACAACCTGCCGGTGGTCCTGCTCGACAAGCTGCTGGAGCTCTCCGGCCACACCGCCGGCGAGGTGTCGCGCATCGCCGCGGTGGTCGACGCCCGCGACACCCGCTTCCTGGGCGAGGCGCCCCGCATCCTCGGCGAGCTGCGCGCCCGCGGCGTCGACCTGCGGGTCATCTTCCTCGACTGCCACGACGAGGCGCTGGTGCGCCGCTACTCGGAGACGCGCCGCCGCCACCCCATGGCCGGCGAGGGCGGCACGGTCATGGACGGCATCGCCGCCGAGCGGCTGGCCCTGGAGGCGCTGCGGGCCCTGGCCGACGAGGTCATCGACTCCACCGCCCTGAGCGTGCACGAGCTGAAGCGGCTGGTGTCGCGCCAGTTCTCGGCCGGGGAGGGGGCCCGCCTGGGCGTCACGGTCGTCTCCTTCGGCTTCCGCTACGGCCTCCCCAGCCACGCCGACCTGGTGCTCGACGTCCGCTTCCTGCCCAACCCCTACTTCGTGCCGGCCCTGCGCCCCCTCGTCGGCACCGACCCGGCCGTGCGCGACTTCGTGCTGGGGCAGCCGGACGCGCAGGCCTTCCTGGAGCGGCTGCTGGACTTCGGCGGCTTCCTGCTGCCGCGCTACCGCGCCGAGGGGAAGAGCTACCTGACCATCGCCATCGGCTGCACCGGCGGGAAGCACCGCTCGGTGGCCATCGCCGGGGAGCTGGCCCGGCGGCTGGAGGAGGCCGGCCAGCCGGTCCGCCTCTGGCATCGGGACGTGGAAAAGGAGTAGGTTCCCCGCCCGCCATGGTCGGACTGGTCGTTGCCACGCACGGGGAGTTGGCCGCGGAGCTGCTCCGCACCGCCGAGGGGATCGTCGGGCCGGTGGAGCGCGCGGCGGCCGTGTCGGTCGACGCCCGCACCTCGGTGGAGGAGGCGCGGGCCCGGCTCGCCACCGCCATCCACAAGGTGGGCGCCGACGGCGAGGGGGTGCTGGTGCTCACCGACATGTTCGGCGGCACGCCGGCCAACCTGGCCCTGACCTTCCTCGAGGAGCAGATCGAGGTGGTCACCGGGGTCAACCTGCCCATGCTGCTCAAGCTGGCCACCAGCCGCGCCGCCGGGCTGGCCGCGGCCGCCGAGCTGGCCACCACCCAGGGCCAGAAGAACATCACGCTGGCGAGCGCGCTGCTGCGCGCCCGCGCGCTGCCCACCCGGCGCTAGCCGGCCCGGAGAGGACGCCCGCCGGTGATCGCCCTGGTCCGCGTGGACAACCGGCTGCTACACGGCCAGGTGCTGGAGGCCTGGATCCCCAGGCTGGGGGCCGGCGCGGTGGTGGTGGCCGACGACGAGGCGGCCCGGAGCCCGCTGGCCCAGGCGGCCATGTCGCTCTGCTGCCCGGCCGAGGTCCCGGTCGAGGTGCTGCCCCTGGACCGGGTCGACTTCGCGGCCCTGGCGGCCCGCCCCGCGCCGGTGCTCCTGCTGGTGCGCGACGTGGCCGGCCTGACCTCGGCGGTGGCCCGCGGCCTCACGCCGGGCCAGGCCCCCCGGCTCAACCTGGGCAACATCCACTTCGCGGCCGGGCGCAGGCCGGTCAGCCCCTCGGTCTTCCTGGCGGAAGGCGAGCTGGCGGCGCTCCGCGCGCTGGCCGCCGCCGGCTTCCAGGTGGAGGCGCGGGCCGTCCCGACGGACCCCCCGGCCGGGCTCGAAGAGCTGGCGCGGCGGTTCGCGGCCGCCCGATAGGCTAGACTGGGCGGACCGTGCCCTACCTCGTCCTCGGCCTCATCGCCGGCCTCGCGGCCGTGGAGCGCAAGGGCTTCCTGCAGGCCATGCTCTCGCGCCCCATCGCGCTGGCGCCGCTGGCCGGCCTGGCCCTGGGCGACGCCGCCGGCGGGCTGGCCGTGGCGGCGCCGCTCGAGCTCCTCTGGCTCGGGGCCGTCAACCTGGGGGCCGCGCTGCCGGTGCACGAGGCGCTCGCCACCACCGCCATCGCCGGCGGCGCCGTGCTGGCCGGCCAGGCGCTCGGCACCGGGGTGACCCCGCCGGTGGCGGTGCTGGCGGCGCTGCTCTGCGCGCCGCTGGCCCTGCTGGGCCGGGAGACCGACCGGGTGGTCGAGCTGGAGAACGAGCGGCTGGCGCTGCGGGCCGAGCGCGAGCTGGCCTGCCACCACGCGCAGGCGGCGGTGCGCATGAACCTCTACGGGCTGGTGCTGCCCTTCGTGCTGGCCTTCGTGCTGGCGCCGCTGGGCGCGGCGCTGTGCGGGGCGGTGGTGCCGCGCCTGCTGCGCGCCCTCCCGGGCGCCCGGGCGCCGCTCACCCTGGCCTGGTGGACCTTCGCCGGCGTGAGAT
>JAJYAW010000451.1 GCA_021779335.1 Myxococcales bacterium
CGGCCTTCGAGGCCGCGCCCGCCCGGCCGGCCGCGCCCCGCGCCGCGCCGACCCTGGAGGGCGACCCCAGGGAGCTGGCGGAGTTCGAGGCGACGGCGCGCCGCTACGTCGAGGAGGGGCGCACCTTCCGCGGCGAGGTGCAGGGCGTGGTCAAGAAGCAGTTCGAGGAGCGGCGCCGCTTCCTGGCGGACCACTACGAGCTGGCCATCACCGACCTCGAGGGGCTGGAGCGCAACGAGCGCGACTCGGCCATCCTGCGCTTCGAGGAGTTCCTCTCCCGCTACCCGGACGACCCGCAGTTCACGCCCGACGCCATGTTCCGCCTGGCCGAGCTCTACTACGAGAAGGCCAACGACGACTTCCGCGTGGCCACCGACGCCTACCGCGCGGAGGCCCGGCGGGCCATGGCCGAGGGGCGCGAGCCGCCGCCCGAGCCCCAGAAGACCTACGCGCCCTCCATCGCGCTCTACCAGCGGCTCATCACCGGCTTCCCGGACTACCGCTTCACCCACGGCATCTACTACCTGCTGGCCTACTGCCTGGGCGAGATGGGCCAGGGGCAGGAGGCGCAGGTCGCCTACCAGACCCTCATCGGACGCTTCCCGGACAGCCCCTTCGTGCCCGAGGCCTGGGTGCGGCTGGGCGACTGGCACTTCGACGAGGTGGCCGCCGACTCGCTGCAGAAGTCGGCCGAGGCCTTCTCCAAGATGTACGCCTTCCCCGACCATCCGCTCTTCGCCCGGGCCATCTACAAGCTGGGGTGGACCTACTACCGGATGGACGACTACCAGGACGCCGTGGATGCCTTCACCCGGCTGCTGGACCACTACGTCGAGCGCGCCAGGAAGACCGGCGAGAAGCCCTCCGGCGACGTCTGGCCGGAGGCCGTCCAGTACACCGCCATCAGCTTCGCCGACGACAAGTGGGGCGGGGTGGAGAAGGCCAAGGCCTTCTACGCCGCGCTGGGCGGCCGCTCCTACGAGCCCGAGATCTTCGCCCGCCTGGGCGAGGTCTACCTCGAGGAGACCAAGTACGCCGAGGCGGTGGCGGCCTTCAAGGTCGTGCTCGAGCTCGCCCCGACCTCGCCCGACGCGCCCATGATCCAGTCCCGCATCGTGCTGGCCTGGTCGCGCGACCGCCGCTTCGACCTGGAGGCGGCCGAGCGCCAGGCGCTGGTGAAGGCCTTCGCCGAGGGGACCCCCTGGTGGGAGGCCAACAAGGGCGACCCGGACCTGGTGGCGCAGGTGCGCGACCTCTCCGAGAAGAGCCTGCTGCGCGCCGCCGGCTTCCACCACGCCCAGGCCCAGGCCTACAAGGCCGCCGGGAAGCTGGAGGCCGCGGTGGCGGAGTACCGCGTGGCCGCCGGCGCCTACGGCGACTACCTGGCCCGCTTCCCGCACTCCAAGCAGGCGCACGAGCTCCAGTACGACTACGCGGACTGCCTCTACAACGCCCTCGACTTCGAGAAGGCGGCCCGCACCTACGAGGCGGTGCGCGACGACCCGGCCGACGACCGGTACCAGGCCGAGGCGGCGCTCTCGGCGGTCATCTCCTGGGAGGGCGAGGTGACGCGCCTGGAGCGGGCCGGCCAGCTGGCGCCCAGGAAGGTGCTCCTCTCCACCGACCGGCGCGACCAGGAGGAGATCAAGGCCGAGCCGCTGCCCGAGGTCTACCAGGACCTGGTGCGCGACTCCGACGTCTTCCTGGCCCGCCTGCCCGGCCACGAGAAGGCGCCCACCATCGCCTACAAGGCCGGCCAGGTCTTCTACGAGTACAACGACTTCGACGAGGCGCGCTGCCGCTTCGAGGAGGTGGTGGGGCGCTGGCCCGCCTCCGAGGTGGCCCAGTTCGCGGCCAACCTGATCATCGAGAGCTACCTCACCATGAAGGACTGGAAGGCGGTCGAGGAGGCCTCGGCCCGCCTGCAGACCCTCGAGGTGGGCAAGAGCGCCGGCCTCAACGCCACCCTGCAGAAGTTCAAGCTGGGCGGCCGCTTCAACCGCGCCATGCAGGCCATGGACGCCAAGCAGTACGAGGAGGCCGCCCAGCTCTTCATCGCCCTCGTCCAGGAGGACCCGAAGCACGAGTTCGCCGACAAGGCGCTCTACAACGCCGCCAGCTGCTACGAGGGGGCCCGCCGCTTCGAGTCGGCGCTGCGCATGTACGAGCGCATCAGCGTCGAGTACCCGGCCTCCGCGCTGGCCGACGAGGCGCTCTTCCGCGTCGGCTTCAACGCCGAGAACACCTACGACTTCGAGAAGGCGGTCGAGCGCTACCAGCTGCTGGTCGAGAAGTACCCCGGCTCGAAGCACCGCAAGGACGCCCTCTACAACGAGGCGCGCGCCCTGGAGAACCTGCAGCGCTACGACGAGGCGGCCGCGGCCTTCGCCAGGTACGCCAAGGCCTACCCGGACGCCGAGGACGCGGCCCGCACCCAGTTCCACGCGGCGCTCATCTACGAGAAGACCCAGGACTGGAAGAAGGAGATCGCCGCGCTCCGGGAGTTCAACCGGCGCTTCGCCCGGAGCAAGGAGGGCGAGCTCGTGGTCCAGTCGCAGCTCAAGATCGCCCTGGCGGAGCGGGAGCTCAAGGACGAGAAGGCGGCGCGCGCCGGCTACGCGGCCACCGTGGCCGAGTTCGCCGCCCGCGGCCTCAAGCCGGAGACCTCGGTGCGGGCCGCCGCCGCCGCCGCCGAGGCCCGCTTCCGGCTGGCCGAGGTGGAGTTCGTCAAGTACGACGCCATCACGCTGCCGGCCACCACCGACCCCAAGAAGCTCAAGCGGGCGCTGGAGGCCAAGTTCGCCGAGGCCAAGCGCGTCGCGCCGCTCTACGACGAGGTGGGCAGGTACAAGCGGCCCGACTGGATCCTGGCGGCCTTCTACCGCAAGGCCTTCCTGCTGGAGCGGCTGGCGCAGACCATCTACGACGCCCCCATCCCGCCGGAGTACAAGAAGCCCGGCATGGAGGAGTTCCTGGCCGCCTACCAGGACGGCCTGGCGCAGTTCGCCCAGCCCTACGAGGACCGCGCCGTGGCGGTCTACGTCGAGGCCATCGAGGCGGCCCGCAAGCTCCACGTCAAGAACGAGTGGACCAAGAAGATCGGGGAGTCGCTGGCGCGCTACCGGCCCCGCGAGTACCCGGTGCTCAAGGAGGCCAAGTCGGAGCTGGTCACGGCGGACGCCTCGCCGGTGGCCTTCGCCGACACGCCGGACGGGCCGACCCGGCGGACCGCGCCGCCGCCCCCG
>JAJYAW010000452.1 GCA_021779335.1 Myxococcales bacterium
TGGGGCCGAGCCCGCTGCCCTTCGCCGAGGGCCACCCGGTGCCGGCGCCGCTCACCGAGGCCGAGCTCCTGGCGCTGCCCGGCCTCTTCGCCGCGGCGGCGCGGCGGGCCCTGGCGGCCGGCTTCCGCGCCGTCGAGGTCCACGCCGCCCACGGCTACCTGCTGCACCAGCACCTCTCGCCGCTCTCCAACCGGCGCGACGACCGCTGGGGCGGCTCCTTCGAGAACCGCACGCGGCTCACCCGCGAGGTGGTCCGGGCGGTGCGGGCCGCCTGGCCGGAGCGGCTGCCGCTGCTGGTCCGCCTCTCCGCCACCGACTGGGCCGAGGGCGGCTGGACGCCGGACGAGACGGTGGCCCTGGCCCGGGAGCTCGGCGCGCTGGGCGTGGACCTCGTCGACTGCTCCTCGGGCGGCCTGGTGCCCTGGGCCAAGGTGCCGGTGGCGCCCGGCTACCAGGTGCCCTTCGCCGCGCGGGTGCGGCGCGAGGCCGGCGTGGCCTCCGCGGCGGTCGGGCTCATCACCACCCCGGCCCAGGCCGAGGCCATCGTGGCGTCCGGCCAGGCCGACCTGGTGCTCCTGGCCCGCGAGCTCCTGCGCGACCCGCGCTTCCCGCTGCGGGCCGCCACGGCGCTCGGCGCCGCCGGGCCGTGGCCGGCGCAGTACCTGCGCGCCCGGCCCTGACCCTCCGGCGCGCGGCCAGGGGCGGAGCTGGTCCCTTTGGGCGGGAGGACGGCGGGAGGATCCGGACGGGGCTGGGGCATCTTGCCCACCTCTGTTCACACACCGTTCACGAGGTGGCCTTGCGCTCGCCCCGGACCAGGATCATGTTCGAGGGTGTCCGGCGGCTCGGTGGGCGTGGAGGATGGGCAGGGCGGGGAGGAGCAGCCGGCGGGAGACCGCCGATGACCACGTCAGAGCTCTACGCCGTCTACTGCCAGGCCTACGCCGACTTCGACCCCGCGCTGGGCTGCGCCGCGCACGCCGTCGCCGCCGGCAGCGCCATCGAGCGGGCCATCGCCGAGTACGCCTCCGAGGACGTGGCCAACGGCACGCCCCTGAGGAGCCGCGAGGCCTTCGATCGCGCCGTGGCGACCGGCCTGGCCGCCCTGGGGCCGCTCGGCCTCCGCGCCGCCTGAGCGGCCTGGACGCGAGAGGGCCGGCGACCTTTCGGTCCCGGCCCTCCAGGGCTCCGCCGGTCCTCCCGGCGGGGCGCGCCGCAGGCGGCTCGGACTAGCCGCGCTTCGACTTGATCTCCTCCTCCAGCTTCTCGATCTCGGGCGTGACCTTGTCCGCCGCCTTCTCGTCGCCCTTGTGGCCGGCCATGTAGGCGGCGCCGGTGGCGAGGTCGGGGGCCACGGTGGCGGCCAGCGAGCTGGCGCCCTCGGCCACGTGGCCGGTGAGCTTCATGGCGATGGCCTTGGCGAAGAGGGCGAAGCCCAGGGCGGGCAGGAACATGAGGAAGGCCAGGCCGATGACCGGGACCACCAGGAAGAGGAGCGGGAAGGGGACGGCCAGGTACTTCACGCCGGCCGGGCCGGGGAGCGTCCCGCCCTCGTCGCCGATGACCTCGATGCCGAAGGTCTTGGTCGAGAGGTAGTAGCCGGGGGAGACGCTGCTGTTGCTCGTGTAGGTCGTCATGGTGTTCTCCGTTTCGTCTGCTGCGTGGGTGTGTGGGTGGCGAAGGCGGTGTGGCTGGTGCGAGGCTGGAAGGTCAGGCGCGGCCGCGGCGCCGCTGGATCTCGTGGAGGAGCGCGCCGAGGTCCTCGTCGAGGGTGGAGGCGCGCCCGAAGGCCGCGCCGCCGGAGCCGGCCAGGTGGGCCTCCCCCGGCTGGGACGCCGCGGCCAGCGTGGAGGCCAGGCCGGCCGCCGAGCCGCGCAGGTGGCCGAGCGCCCGCAGCGCCGTCGTCTTGGTGGTCTCGAGGAGGTTCGTCATGGTGTCGCTCCCTTCGATGAGGAATATCGTCGATCTCACTCACCGGCGATATTGGGGCGAGTCCGTGATCCGGCGGGTTTGAGTCCGGTCGAGGGGGGCGGTTCCGCCGGGGCGGCGCGCGCGCCGGGGCCGGTCGGGCCGGGGCGAAAGCACCCGACCCCGGCCTCGGGAGTTCTCCCGAGGACAGGGCGCCGCAGGCGACCGGCGCCCGCGGCGCCGGGGATCGCGCCGGGATCCCGTCGTGATCCCGGGGGGTTCAGCGCGCGGCGGCCAGGTTGCCGGTGTTCCGGGGGTCGTGCCACGCCTTGGGCCAGGGGGCCGCCGGGTCGAGCGCGCCGTCCACCACCAGGCCGTGGAGCAGGCCGTCGGCGGAGGTGAACCAGGCGGTGCTGCTGGCGGCCGCGGCCGCGGCCCGGACCGTCCCCTCGCGCAGCTCATTCACCGACAGTGACACGCTCCAGAGGAGCGCGCCGTCGGCGGCCCGCACGGCGTCCACCGTGCCGCTCCGGGTGGGGACGAGGAGCGTCGGCGTGGCGCCCGGGCCCGCCAGCGCGAGGGGCGTGAGGCCGACGCCGGAGAGCGCCGCCGGCGAGGCCCAGGCCGGCGCGCCCGCGGCGGTGAAGCGGTACAGCCGGTCGCCGGCGCAGATGGCGACGTCGCCGTTGCCGAGGATGATGGGGGAGCCGGTGGCGCTGGCGCTGAGCATAACGGTCGGTCCATTGGATCCAGTCCCCATCGTCAACTGAAGGACCGCCCTGCTGCCGTCGGCCGAGCCCGTCCAAATGTCTCCCGCCACCGATAAGGCCGATGGAGATGCCACGAGATCGCCAACGCGGTATCCGAAGCCCTCCGCGATGGCACCGTCGTACATGAACTTTCGGAGCGTAGCCGCCGTCCGCGCAGCATTGCCCGTCACGCCATATACGGTCGAGTCGTCGAATAGCGAGAGGCCTGACGTAAAGGGCTCAATGATTCTTGTGATTCCAACGAATCCATTCGCCACTGCGTCAGCCTTCACCGCCGCCATCCTCCCCCCCGCCGACCCCACGAACGCCACCTCCGGCGCGCTCGCGGCGGTGAGGGCGGGCGGTCCGGCCACCGCCCCGCCGGTGTCGTACCCCGCCCCGTTCAGGATGGCGCTCCCGTCCGGCGCCACCGCGAAGAGCCGGTTGCCGGCCGCCACCCAGATCGCGGCCTGGCCCAGCACCGGCGGGAAGACGATGGCCGCGCCCACCGAGACGGCCGACGCGGTGGCCGCCGTCGCCCCCTCGGCCACGGTGTAGAGCCTGCCCGTCGAGCCCCCCACCACCACG
>JAJYAW010000453.1 GCA_021779335.1 Myxococcales bacterium
AGGACCTGGAGCAGGTCGAGGGCCGAGGCCACCCGCACCAGCTGCGCCGCCGCCGCCGAGGGCCCGGGAGCCGGCGCCTCCTCGTGGTGGCGCTCCACCACCTCCACCAGCCGGGCGGGCAGGCGCCAGGCCCGGGCCGCCTCCACGCCGAGCTCGACGTGGACCTGCAGCAGGACGCGCAGCGCCGAGGCCGGCTCGCGCGCCGGCAGCGTGCCGTCCACCGTCAGCGCGGTGAGCGAGCGCATCCCGACCGCCAGCCCGACGTCGTGCAGCAGCCCGGCCATGAAGGCCAGCTCCGGGGTGGCGTCGCGGCGGCCGCGCGCCAGCTCGGCGGCCAGCCGGCCGGACACCACCGCGTGCTGGAAGAGGACCGGCCAGAGCGCCCGGTGCGCGCCGAAGGCCCGGCTCGCCTGCTCGTCGTAGAGCGCGCCCAGCGCGGCCGAGGCGGCCACCCTGGCCACCTCCGAGAGGCCGACGCGGGTCACGGCGTGGCGCACCGTCTCGACGGCGTCGAGCGCCCGGCCCGCGGCCGCGTTGGCCCGCGCCAGCACCGCGCCGGCGACCGCCAGGTCGAGCTCGACGAGCCGGCACAGCTCCCCCACGTCGACCTCCTCGTCGAGGACCAGCTCGAGGAGCCGGAGCGCCACGCGCGGGAAGGCGGCCGGCGCGGGCCGGTTGGCCAGGAAGTGGAAGCGGAGCAGCCGCGCCGCGGCGGTCTCCTCCCCGTCTGCCGGCAGGTCGAGGCGCCCGAGCGCCGAAGGACCGAGCCCGAGGGCGGCGGCGTAGTCGGCGTCGCCACGAGCGCGGTCGGCGTCGCCACGAGCGCCGTCGGCGTCGCCGCCGGCACCGGCGCCGCGGGCCATCGCCTCCTGCGGCGCCTGCGGTGCGGCGCGGAGCGGCCAGGTGACCTTCACCCCGGCCAGGACAGCCCGACGGGCCGGGCGTGACGGCGCCCGGCGTCCCACGAAGCCACGACGCCCCCTCCCGGGGGAGCCGTCAGCGGCCTCTGGCCTCCGCCGAGTCGAAGACCACCTGGTCGCGCTGGGCGTCGCGGGTGCGGAGGCGCACGATGTCGACCAGGAGCGTCGGGCCGGGCGGGCCCGGCTGCCAGCCGACCACCTCGACCTCCAGGTCGTGCACCACGGTGCGCGAGGGGTCGGTGCGCACCAGCCGCTTGGCGTCCTCCTCGGGGATCCTGAGGGTCGAGTAGGCGTCGCCGTTGCGGAACGCCACCAGGTAGGTGAGGTCCTGCCGGCAGAAGTCCGACCGGTCGAAGCGGACCACCGAGCCCTGGCGGATCCCGGTGGAGAAGCCGCCCCGCTGCAGGTCGTAGTTCCCCAGCGTCTGCCGGAGCGGGATGTCCCAGGTGACCTGCTCGGCCACCCGCCTGGCGGCCGCCGCGAGCCGGGGCTGCGCGGCCAGCACCGCCTGGGCCCGCGCCTGCTCGTCGCGCTCGCCGCAGACGTCGCCCCAGGCGAAGACCAGCCGCCGGTCCGGCGGCGTGCCGGCCCGGTCGTGGTAGAGCAGGCCGGCCTCGAGCGGCCCGATGATGGGGAGGCCGGCCCAGTGGCTGGCGCTCGCGGCGCCGGTCTGCGCGGTGGCGCAGGCGGTGAGCGAGAGGACGGCGACGGCCGCGACGAAGCGCTTCATGCTCGAGCCCCCTTGGGCGCCGGGTGAGGGCGCCTCGGGGCCAGTCTACCAACTTCGCCGGGCGGCGCACGGCCTGCGCGCCCACCGCCGCCGCTCGCTCAGGAGGCCGGGACGCCCAGGTTGACCACCGGCTGGGCGTGCTCGGCCCGCATCCAGGCGTTGGTGTCGAGCTCCACCGCGTCCTGGTGCGTGCCGGCGGGCATGACCAGCGTGGGCACCCGCTCCAGCCGCTCGTCGGCGAAGATGGGCATGCCGAAGAGGGCCAGCGGCGGCTCCGCCCCCAGCTCGCACGGCGCGAACCGCGCGGCGAACTCCCGCTCGCCGGCGAGCTCGGCCCGGTCGCCGGTGGCCTCCTCGAGCGCCGCCAGGTTGACCCGGTCGGTGGCGCGCACCACCGCGATGATGAGCTTGCCGCCCAGCCGCACGATGACCGGCTTGGCCATGCGCCGCCCGGTGACGTGGTCGGCCGCGGCGCGCTCCTGCGCCGTCATGGCCACCGGGTGGACGTGGTGGGAGAAGCCGCTGTGCTGCCGGCGCAGGTACGCTTCCACGGTCGACGGGATCATCGGGAGCCTCCTCGCGGAGCGTCCCTCCGCTCGCCCTTCATCCTGCGCCGACCGGCCCGAGCGACGCCACGCCCCGGGAGGATGGGCCCTGATCGGGCTGCGCGGACCCGAGCGGGCGAACCGCCGCGGCGCGCACGTCGAGGAGCGCGGGGGCGGGCTCCCAGCCGTCCAGGGGCGTGCTCCGCGCCGGGCTCGGCGACGCCAGGGCGAGCACGAAGACGAACCAGAAGAGGGTCCAGAGCGCCGCCAGGCCGAGGGCGGCCCCGGTCTCGCGCAGGGTGGAGCGGTGCACCTCGAAGTGAAGCTGGACCGGGGCCGCGGCGTGGGTGGTGCGGGTCTGCGTCATGACGTCCTCCTGGCGTCGAAGAACGTCGGCGAGAGGCGGATGTGTCGTTGACGGCCCATCCTGGGCACGGCCGCCGCGGCCCGGCGGCGCGCTCGCGGCGCGCTCACTCGCCGATGATCTTCACCAGCACCCGCTTGACGCGCCGGCCATCGAACTCGCCGTAGAAGATCTGCTCCCAGGGGCCGAAGTCGAGCGCCCCCTCGGTGACCGCCACCACCACCTCGCGCCCCATGACCTGCCGCTTCAGGTGGGCGTCCCCGTTCTCCTCGCCGGTCCGGTTGTGGTGGTAGCGCTCCGCCCCGGCGTCGAAGGGGGCGAGCCGCTCCAGCCAGGCGGCGTAGTCCTCGTGGAGCCCGGGCTCGTCGTCGTTGATGAAGACCGAGGCGGTGATGTGCATGGCGTTGACCAGGCAGAGCCCCTCGCGGATGCCGCTCTGCCTCAGCACCTCCTCCACCTTGGAGGTGATGTTGACGAAGGCCACCCGCTCCCGGGTGTTCATGTTGAGGGTCCAGCGAAAGGACTTCATGGTTCCTCCTGGCGCGGGGCCGCGCGGTAGCATACGACGCCCCCATGGAGATCAGCCCCCCCGCCGCGCCGGGCGCCGAGCCCCGGCCCACCGCGACCGCGCCGCGCCGGGAGGTCCTCTGCGGCGACGGCCTGGCCTGGCTGGCGCGC
>JAJYAW010000454.1 GCA_021779335.1 Myxococcales bacterium
CGCATCGGCGAGGGCGAGCATCGGGTCGAGGTCGCCGCGAGTGCCGACGGGACACAGAACGATCTTTGCTGGCAGCGCGCTCACGGACGTCCGTCCGGTGTTGTAGCGTGTCTGCGGAGCGAATGGCGTCGAGCGACGAGCCCAGGGTAAGGCGAGTGATCGTTCCTGCTGCTGGGGTGGCTGGTGGTCGTGGGGGCGGCCGGCGGAGGCCTGCAGCTCGGGCGCTCCTGGGGGCGGGGCGGCGGCCGGGCGCGCCGCGGCGGCGAGGCGGTCAGTCCTCCCGATCCGCCGGCGGCCCGAGCAGCTCGAAGTCCGGGATCGCCCCCTTGAGGTGCGCCCGCAGCCGCGCCGTGAGCTTGGCCTCGATCTGTCGGGCCCGCTCCCGAGTCAGCCGGTAGCGATCGCCGATCTCCTGGAGCGTGAGCGGCTCCACGCCCTCCGGTGGCATGAGCCGGTGGTCCAGGATGTAGCGCTCCTTCTCGTCCGTGATGGTGGCCGAGAAGGCGGCCAGCTGCTCGCGGAAGAGCCGGTGCAGCTCCTCGTCGCCCAGCGCCACGTCGGCGGCCGGCGAGCGGTCGGCGGTGAGCCGCTCCATCCGCGAGGCGCCGCCCTCCTCGTCGCCCGGGAACGCCGGCGCGTCGAGCGAGAGGTCGTCGGCGGCCATGCGCCCGGTCATCTCCTCGACGTCCCCCACCTCGACGTCGAGGTTGCGGGCCAGCAGCTGCGGGGTGGGATCGATGCCGCGCGCCAGCAGCTTCTCCCGCTCCTTGGAGAGGTTGAAGAAGAGCTTGCGCTGCGCCTGGGTGGTGCCGAGCTTCACCAGGCGCCAGTTCTCCATGACGAAGCGGATGACGTAGGCGCGGATCCACCAGGCGGCGTACGAGGAGAGCTTGACGCCCTTCATCGGGTCGTACTTCTTCACCGCCTGCATGAGCCCCAGGTTCCCCTCCTGGATCAGGTCGAGGAGCTGGAAGGCGGTGCGCCGGTACTCGTGGGCGATCTTCACCACCAGGCGCAGGTTGGCGGCCACCAGCCGGTAGGCGGCCTCCACGTCGCCCGTGTCGCGGTAGTGGACGGCGAGCGCGTGCTCCTCCTCGCGCGTCAGGACCGGGTGGCGCGCCACCTCGGCCATGTAGGCCCGCAGCGGGTCGTAGCGGGCCAGGCCGCCGTCGCGCGCGGCGGCCTTGACCGGGAGGGCGGGGGCCAGGGCCTCGTCGTCGTCGGTCCGCGAGGAAGTGACGGCGTCGTCGTCGCGCGTGGGAGGCATGCGTGGGAGGGGGGGGGCGGAATTCGGGCCTCCCCGGAGGATGTGATATAGGTCTGCCGCCCCTCGTGCAAGCCGCGGGGGGACCACCGGCGCATGGCGGGCCTCGCAGCACGGCGCGGCGTTCGGTCCCACCCCCGGGGACCGGACCCCACGCGGAACGGCGACGCCGCCATGCGCCACTCACGAAGCGAGTGGTGACATGGAGAACGAGCAGCAGCCCGGGGCGCCCGCCCCGCAGGCCTCGGATTACGTCGCGGAGTCCTCTTTCGACGAGCTGGACCTCTCGGAGCCGGTCCGCCGGGCCATCGCCGAGAAGGGCTACGTCAAGCCCACCCCGGTGCAGGTCCGCACCTACCGCCCGGTGCGCGATGGCAAGGACGTCATCGTCCGGTCCAAGACCGGCACCGGCAAGACGGCCGCCTTCGCCATCCCGATGCTG
This sequence comes from Myxococcales bacterium, assembly GCA_021779335.1. Lineage (GTDB taxonomy): Bacteria > Myxococcota > Myxococcia > Myxococcales > Anaeromyxobacteraceae > JADKCZ01. The sequence goes on from JAJYAW010000454.1 coordinate 1,707, forward strand.
GAGCGCATCCCCGACGGCCGGCGCAAGCCCTCCGCCCTGGTGATGTGCCCCACCCGCGAGCTGGCCATCCAGGTGGCGGAGGAGTTCACCTCCCTGGCCAAGCACAGGGACCTCTCGGTCGTGACCATCTACGGCGGCGCCTCCATGGGCGACCAGCTCGACAAGCTGAAGGCCGGCGCCGAGATCGTGGTGGGCACGCCGGGCCGCGTCTACGACCACATCCGCCGCAAGACGCTGGTGCTCGACGAGTGCATGGTGTCGGTGCTGGACGAGGCCGACGAGATGCTCAACATGGGCTTCTTCGAGGAGGTGACGCGCATCCTCGACCACTTGCCGCAGGACTGCCAGCAGCTGCTCTTCTCGGCCACCGTCCCGGCCGACATCGAGCAGATCATTCGCGAGTACCTGACCACGCCGGAGACCATCCTGCTCTCCGGCGACGAGTACCGCGTCGACAACATCCACAACGTGCTCTACCACACGGTGGACGCCTACCCGAAGCCGCGCAACCTGCTCTACATGATCGAGCAGGAGGAGCCGGAGTCGGCCATCATCTTCTGCAACACGCGCAGCGACACCGGCCTGGTCACGGCGGTGCTGAACCGCAACGGCTACGACGCCGACCTGCTCAACGGCGAGCTGCCGCAGAAGGAGCGCGAGCGGGTCATGGCCAAGGTGAAGCACGGCGAGGTCCGCTTCATGGTGGCCACCGACATCGCGGCGCGCGGCATCGACATCTCGGATCTGTCGCACGTGGTGAACTACTCGCTGCCGGAGGACCCCTCGGTCTTCATGCACCGGGTCGGCCGCACCGGGCGCATCGGCAAGAAGGGCACCAGCCTCTCGCTCGTCTCGGGCGCCGAGATCATGACGCTCTCGGCCCTGCAGAAGAAGTTCAGCGTGGTCTTCGAGGAGCGCAAGCTCCCCACGCCCGAGGAGGCCAAGGTCCGCTGGACCGAGCGGCACGTGGCCGAGCTCAAGGAGGCCATGAGCGCCTCCATCTTCGAGGCCTACATCCCGCTGGCGCAGCAGCTCAAGGGCCGCGGCGACGGCGAGTACCTGACGGCCTTCGCGCTCAAGTACTTCTTCACGCACCACCGCATCGAGAAGATGACGGACGTGCAGAAGGCCGAGCACAAGCGGCAGGAGCACGAGCGCAAGGAGAAGGTCGAGGCCGGCATCGCCAAGGACCGCGAGCGGTCCGAGCGCGGTCCCCGGCGTGAGGGGCGCGGCGAGCGGTCCGAGCGCGGCGGCGAGCGCGGAGGCCGCGACCCGCGGCGCGAGCGCGTCGAGCGGGCCGAGCGGGCTGACCGTCCCCCGCGGGAGGAGCGGCCTGCGCGGGAGGACCGGACGCCCCGAGAGGTGCGGCTGCCGCGCCAGGAGGGCACCTCCGACGAGATCCCGGCCTCCATCCCGACCGTCGAGGTGGCGGCGACGCTGGAGGAGTCGCCGGAGCGCATCGACACGCCGAGCCGCGAGGTCGGCGCCGAGCGCGGGCCCTCGGCCGGGCGCGAGCCGAACGCCGGCCG
>JAJYAW010000033.1 GCA_021779335.1 Myxococcales bacterium
AGGAGCTTGGGCTGGAGCGGCAGCGGCGGGGGGAGGGCGCGCGGGGTCACCGCGGCCGCCACCTGCACGGCGGCCGCCTTGGCGGGCGGGCGCCGCTCGGCGCCGGCCTGGGCGAAGCCGGTGGCGATGACGGTGATCTTCACCTCGTCGCCGAGCCGCTCGTCGATGACCGAGCCGAAGATGATGTTGGCGTCGGCGTCGGCGGCCTGGTGGGCCATCGACACGGCCTCGTCCACCTCGTGGAGCGTCAGCCCCGGGCCGCCGGTGATGTTGACGAGCAGGCCGGTGGCGCCGTCGAGGGTGACGTCCTCCAGCAGGGGGGAGGAGATGGCGGCCTGCATGGCCTCCACGGCGCGGCGCGGGCCCGAGGCGCGGCCCGACCCCATGAGCGCCATGCCCTGCTCCGCCATGATGGTGCGCACGTCGGCGAAGTCGACGTTGACGATGCCGTGCACCGTGATCAGGTCGGAGATGCCCTGCACCGCGTTGAGCAGCACCTCGTCGGCCCGCTTGAAGGCGTCGGCCAGCGACATGCTCTCGCCGGCCACCGAGAGGAGCCGCTGGTTGGGGATGACGATGAGGGTGTCGACGGCGGCCTTGAGCTCGGCCAGCCCGGCCTCGGCGTGCTTGCGGCGCCGGTTGCCCTCGAAGAGGAACGGCTTGGTCACCACGCCCACGGTGAGCGCGCCGCTCTGCTTGGCGATGTCGGCCACCACCGCGGCGCCGCCGGTGCCGGTGCCGCCGCCCATGCCCGCCGTGACGAAGACCATGTCGGCGCCGGCCAGCGCCGCCTCGAGCTGCTCGCGGCTCTCCAGCGCCGCCTGGCGCCCCACCTCCGGGTTGGCCCCGGCGCCCAGCCCCTTGGAGGAGGCCTTGCCGAGCTGCAGCTTCACCGACGCCTTGTTGGCGGCCAGCGCCTGGACGTCGGTGTTGGCCGCGATGAACTCCACGCCCTCGAGCCGCCCGGCCACCATGGTGTTGATGGCGTTGCCGCCGCCGCCGCCCACGCCGATGACCTTGATGCGCGCCGCGTCCGACCTGTCGTTGAACTCGATCATGTTGGGTCCTCGGGCGCTAGAAGATCTCGCCCAGCCACTCCTTCATGCGGTTCTTGACCTTGCGGTAGACGTTCTCCTCGCGGATGCGGAAGTGCGGGCTGGTGCCCCGCTGCTGGTTGGCGCCGTAGATCACCAGCCCCACCGCGGTGGCGTACATGGGGCTCTTGACCACGTCGACCAGGCCGCCGATGTGGCGCGGCATGCCCTGGCGCACCGGCACCCCCAGCACCTCCTCGGCCATCTGGGCCATGCCCGGCAGCAGCGTCGAGCCGCCGGTGATGACCACCCCGGAGGCCAGCAGCTCCTCCATGCCGCACTTCTGGATCTCGTGCTGCACCAGCATGAAGATCTCCTCGACGCGCGGCTCGATGATCTCGGCGAGGATGTGGCGCGACAGGACGCGGGGGGCGCCGCCGCCCACGCTGGGCACCTCGATGGTCTCGCTCTTGTCCACCAGCCGGGACATGGCGGAGCCGTACTGCTTCTTGATGCGCTCGGCCTCGTGGGTGGGCGTGCGCAGCCCCACCGCCACGTCGTTGGTGAGGTGGTTCCCGCCCAGCGAGATGACCGAGGTGTGGTGGATGGCGCCGTTGTGGAAGATGGCGATGTCGGTGGTGCCGCCGCCGATGTCCACCAGGCAGACGCCCAGCTCCTTCTCGTCCTCGGAGAGGGTGGCCAGCGAGGAGGCCAGCGGCTGCAGCACGATGTCGGCGACGTTGAGGCCGGTGCGCTGGGCGCACTTGACGATGTTCTGGGCCGAGGAGACCGCGCCGGTGACGATGAGCGCCTTGGCCTCCAGGCGCACGCCGCTCATGCCGATGGGGTCCTTGACGCCGTCCTGGTCGTCGACCACGAACTCCTGCGGCAGGACGTGGATGACCTCCCGGTCCAGCGGGATGGCCACCGCTTTGGCCTGCTCGATGACCCGGTCCACGTCCTGGGGCCGCACCTCCTTGTCCTTGACCGCCACCACGCCGTGGCTGGGGAAGGCCTTGATGTGGCCGCCGGCGATGCCGGTGTAGACGGTGGTGATCTCGCACCCCGCCATGTGCTCGGCCTCCTCGATGGCCCGCTTGATGGAGGCCACCGTGGCGTCGATGTTGACCACCACGCCCTTGCGCAGCCCCTTCGACGGGTGCGTGCCGATGCCGATGATGTCGATGCCGTCGTCGCTGACCTCGCCGACGATGGCGCAGATCTTGGTCGTGCCGATGTCGAGCCCGACGAGGATCTCTCCGCTCTTGGCCATGTGAACCACCTTTTCTCGGGCGAGCGGCGCGTCGCGCCCACGCCCCACCGTCCTGTCAGGGTCCTCTCGGGCCCCGAGCGTCCACCGCACCGCTCCCCCCCGCCGGCCGCACGGCCACCCAGTCCGGGTGCCGCCGGTTGTCGAGGTGGAGCACCTCCGCCCTCCGTCCGTCCGCCTCGAGCGCCGAGAGCACGCGCCCGAGCCGCTCCAGCTTGGCGGGCAGGTCTCCCTGCCCGAGCCGGACCTCCATGCCGTCGGCGCCGGCGTACACCTGCACGCCCAGGTCGGGGTCGAGGTGCACCTCCGAGACCGCCAGCCGCCGGTCCAGCCCGGCGTCGCGCCAGCGGTCCAGCAGCTCCAGGGCCGCCGCGATGCGCCGCTCCGTCTCCTCGCGGTGGGCCACGTGGTCCTCCCGGGCCAGGCCCGTCACCACCGGCAGGTCCAGGCCGTCGCCGGGGGCGGCGCGCTTGAAGACCCTCCCGCGCCGGTCGGCCAGGTAGAGCCCGGACAGGTCCACCAGCGCGGCGGCCCTCCGCTCGGTGACGGCCACCTCCAGCGCCGGGGGCGCGAAGCGCCGGGCGATCTCCACCGCGCCCACCCAGGGGTTGCGGCGCAGCGAGCGCGCCATGGCGTCGAGGTCGGAGAGCAGGAGGTGATCGCCCGGGTGGACCGGCGAGAGCTCGAGGAGCTCCTCGGCCCGGACCCTGGCCAGGCCGGTGAAGCGGATCTCGCGGATGCGCAGGAGGTCGCCCTGCACGCCGTAGCGGAAGGTGCCCCAGCCGGCGCCGCCCAGCAGCGAGAGCGCCAGGACCGACGGGAGCGCCAGCCGCAGGGCGCGGCCGAGCCTGCGCCGCACCTCCCCTGGCTCCATCGCCGTCGCCCGCCGGTTCCGACCCCGCGCCACCGTCCACTCCCGACCCCGGACCGCCCGCGCCCGGCCGCTTCCGGGCGCTATCACCCGACCGGTGGAACTTGCCTCGGATCCAGCCGGTGGCAAGTTTTCGGCCCGCCGCCGGCCGCCTCGCGGCTTCGTTTCTTGACGGCACCCGGCGTGTGGGCCAAGACCGTACCGGACGATATCGCCGGGCCGGGTCCACCGGCTCGCCCCACGGAGCCTCACCACATGCGCCTGCTCACCTCCTCCGTCCTCGCCGCCGCCCTGCTGGCCCTGGCGCCGGCCGCCCGCGCCGGAGCCGCCCGCCTCGCGCCGCTCCCCAGGGCGGAGGCGGTGGTGGTGCACGGCCCCTACGAGCAGGGCGCCTGCGACGCCTGCCACGCCCGCGGCGATCCGAGGGACCCGGGGCCGGCCAAGGCCGGCAAGGAGACCTGCCTCGCCTGCCACGACGAGTTCGGGGGCACGGCGCCGGTCCGCATCGGCAAGGGCAGGAGCCACCCGATCAAGGGCGAGTGCGTCGGCTGCCACAACCCCCACAACTCCAGGAAGAGGAAGCTGCTGCTCTGAGGTGCGAGCGCGGGGCGGCGCCGCCACTTTCTCGCGTCGGTTGTCTGGGATCAAGGCCGAGACCCCCCCAAACCGGCGTAGGCTCCGGCAACCCGGACCACCTGGGAGGGGCCGCCGGCGACCGCCGGCCGCCCCTCGGAGCAGATCGAATGATCCTGCGGCTCTCGTCCACCATCAGGCTGCTCGTCGTCCCCTGCCTCCTCGCCGCGGCGCCGGCGCTGGCCGCGCCGCTCAAGACCGAGGTGAGGAAGCTGGCGACGCGCCGCGGGGCGCAGGTGGCGCCGCTGCCGCCCGGCGCCAACGTGAAGTGGTCACACGCTCCCTACGAGACGGGCGACTGCTCCATCTGCCACGAGCGGAACGACCGCGCCAACCCGGGCCCCATCACCACCAGCGTCAACGAGAACTGCTACTCCTGCCACGAGGAGTTCCAGGCCATCATGGCCCGGAAGTTCAAGCACGTGCCGGCGGTGGAGACCTGCACCAACTGCCACAACCCGCACAACTCCACCGAGCGGAAGCTGCTGGTCGGCGAGATGGTCTCGATGTGCACCGCCTGCCACAAGGGCATCAAGGCGCAGCTCGACAACGCCACGGTCCGGCACGACGCGGTCACCACCGGCGAGAAGTGCTCCAACTGCCACAACCCGCACGCCGCCAACGTGGAGAAGCTGCTCATCCAGCTGCCCTTCGACCTGTGCGTCAACTGCCACTCCAAGGACGGCATGGTGGCCAGCGACGGCAAGCCCATGACCAACTTCAAGGCCTGGCTGGCCGACAACAAGGTCTGGCACGAGCCGGTCAAGGCCAAGGACTGCTCGGCCTGCCACCGCACCCACGGCGGCACCAACTTCCGCCTGCTGGTCTCGGCCTACCCCTCGACCTTCTACGCGCCCTACGACACCAAGACCTACGCCCTCTGCTACGGCTGCCACAACGACAAGGTCGTCTCGGTGCCCGAGACCACCACGCTGACCGGCTTCCGCGACGGCTCGCGCAACCTCCACTACGTGCACGTCCACCAGGAGCGCGGCCGCACCTGCCGCGCCTGCCACGAGGTCCACGCGTCCAAGCAGGATCACCACATCCGCGACGGCGTGCCTTACGGCCCGAAGGGCTGGCTGCTCAAGATCAACTACACCAAGCTGCCCACCGGCGGCTCGTGCGCCAAGACCTGCCACGAGACCAAGACCTACAACAACAAGACGCTCACCAGCTCGGCGCCGAAGTAGGGCTGGCGCGTGCTCGCCCAGCGCCGGCTGCCAGCCTGGGTGGTCGCGGCGGCGGTCGTGGCCTGGCCCGCCGCCGGCCGCGCCTTCTCCAACGTGGCGCTCGGCGCGGTCCTCGAGAACCCGGTCCTGCCCACCCTCGACGGGGGCCGGGCCGAGCTCCTGTCGCGCCAGGCGACCGCCAGCCTCTTCGTCTTCTTCCGGCCCGAGCAGGATCACTCCCTCTCCGCCCTGCGCGCCCTGGAGGCCATCCGCCAGGAGCTGGCCGGCAAGCCGGTGCGCTTCGTGGCGGTGGTCTCCGGCTCCTGGCCCCCCGACGAGGTGCGCCAGGTCGTGAAGGCGGCCGGGGTGGGGTGGCCGGTGCTCGTCGACCGGGACGACGTGCTCTACGGGCGGCTCGGCGTGCGGCTCCACCCGGTGGTGGGCATCGCCGACCGCGGCGCGCGGCTGGTCGCCTACGAGTACTTCCGCGAGATCAACTTCCAGGAGATCGTCCTGGCGCGGCTGCGGGTCCAGCTCGGCGAGCTCGGCGAGGCCGACATGGCCCGCGTGCTCGAGCCGCCCAAGGCCACCAGCGGGTCGCCGGAGGCGGACGCCCGGCGCTTCGTCAACCTGGCCCGGGCGCTCTGGAGGCGGAGGAACGCCCCCAAGGCGCTGGAGGCGCTGGGCCGCAGCCTGGCGGTCGCCCCGAGCGCGCCGGCCTACGCCCTCCAGGGCGAGATCCTGGCCGCCGGCGGCGACTGCCCCTCCGCGCTGCGCGCCTTCGAGGCCGCCCTCAGGCTCGACCCGGCGGACGCCGGCGCCCGGGCCGGGCGGCAGGGCTGCCAGCGCTAGGCCGGCTCCCGACACCAGCACGAGGTCCAGACGCCACCATGCCCCGACTCCTCCAGAAGCTCCTCCTCGCCGCCCTCGCCCTCGTCCCCTTCGGCGCCACCCACGCCCACGCCGAGCCGGGCACCGTGGTGGCCAACGTCGAGCTCAAGGCGGCCGCCGGCGGCCGGCAGAGGCTGCTGCTCCCCAGGATGAAGGCCACCGCGCTGGTCTTCGTCCGGGTCAAGCAAGAGCGCTCCCTCGACGCGCTCAAGGCCATGGCGACGTGCGAGCAGGCGCTGGCCGGCCAGGCGGTCCGCTTCGTGGCGGTGGTCTCCGGCGAGACCCCGCCGGCCGAGGCGGCGGCCCTGGCGAGCGAGGCGGGCGTGAAGATGCCGGTGCTCCTCGACGAGGGAGACGCGCTCTACGAGCGGCTGGGCGTCCGCAACCACCCGGTCGTCTTCCTGCTCGACGCCAGGGGCGCCGTCGCGTCCTTCGAGCAGTACCGGCAGATCGACTACTGCGAGGTGGTGAAGGCCCGCCTGCGCTTCCTGCTCGGCGAGATCGACCAGGCGGCCCTGGACCGGGTGCTCGCGCCGCCCGCCGGCACCATGCCGGGCGACGACGCCCGGGACGTCTCCACCCGCGACGTCAACCTGGGGCGCAGGCTGCTCGAGCTGAAGAAGTACGACCTGGCCACCAGGAGCGCCAACAAGGCGCTGGAGAAGGCCCCCTCGGCGGGCGCCTTCGCGCTGCTCGGGGACGTCGCCGCCGCCAGGGGCGACTGCCCCAAGGCGCTCCAGCTGTACGAGCAGGCGCTCAAGCTCGATCCGGCCGAGAAGCACGCGCTGGCCGGGCGGCAGGCCTGCGCCGCGGCGCGTTAGCCTCCGCGGGCGCGGCGGCGCGCCGAGCCCGGCCGGCGGGGGCCGGCCGGCCCGGTGTGTGGCCGGGTATGCGGACGGATGCGGTCTATTGTCGCGTTTCTTCAACCAGCCGCGACCCGGAGGTGCGATCATCCGCCGCGCCATGACGACGAACGCCCGCCTCGCGGTCGCCACCATCGCCCTCCTCCTCGCGCCCTTCGGCGCTCACGCCCACGCCGAGGCCGGCACGAGCGTCGAGAACGTCGAGCTCCGGACCATCGCCGGCGGCCGGGTGCGGATCCTGTCGCCCAGGTCGAGGGCGAACCTGCTCGTCTTCTTCCGGACCGGGCAGGAGCGCTCGGTCGACGCGCTGGCGCAGCTCGCCACCTGCGAGAAGGACTTCGCCGGCAAGCCGGTCCGCTGGGTCGGCGTGGTCTCGTCGAGCGAGGACGCCGCGGCGGTCGCGGCGCTGGTCTCCCGCAGCGGGGTCGCCATGCCGGTGGTCATCGACCAGGGCGACGCGCTCTACGGGGCGCTCGGCATCCGGCTCCACCCCATGGTGGCCTTCGTCGACGGCCAGCTCAAGCTGCAGGCCGTCGAGATGTACCGGCAGATCGACTACTGCGAGGTCATCAAGGGGCGCATCCGGCTCATGCTGGGCGAGCTCGACCAGGCCGCCTTCGCGGCCATCCTCGACCCGGCCAAGGGCACCATGCCCGGCGACGACCCGCGCGACGTGGCCCGGCGCGACGTCAACCTGGGGCGCAAGCTCCTGCAGCGCAAGCAGTACGCGCTGGCGGTGAAGAGCGCCAACAAGGCGCTGGAGCGGGCCCCCGTCGCGGCCGCCTTCAGCCTGCTGGGGGACGTGGCCGCGGCCCAGGGAGACTGCGCCAGGGCGCTGAAGCAGTACCAGCAGGCCCTCAAGCTCGACCCCAAGGACGCGGCCGGGCTGGCGGGCCAGGTGGCCTGCGCCGCGAAGTAGGCGGCGCCCGCCGGGCCCGCCTCAGGCCTTGAGGGCCGCCCCGTCGAGCAGCCGCTCGCAGAGCGAGGGGAAGTCCAGGCCGTTGCCGGCCGCGATCTTGGGGACCAGCGAGGTGGCGGTCATGCCCGGCAGCGTGTTGACCTCCAGGATGAAGGCCGTGCCGTCGGGGACCAGGATGAAGTCGGTGCGGGTCACGCCGGCGCAGCCCAGGCCGCGGTGGGCCGTCTCGGCCGCGTCCATGAGGCGGCGCGCCTCGCCGTCGGAGATGCGGGCCGGGTAGAAGTACTGCGTGGTGCCGGCCGTGTACTTGGCGGCGTAGTCGTAGAACTCGTTGGCCGGGACCACCTCGATGACGCCCAGGGCCTGGCCGTCCAGCACCGCCACCTGGACCTCCTTGCCCTTGACGTAGCGCTCCACGATGACGTCGCCCTTCCAGCGGGCCGCCTCGCGGCAGGCGTCGGCGAGGCCGGAGGCCTCCTTGACCAGCGTGACCCCCACGCTGGAGCCCTCGCAGGAGGGCTTGACCACCACCGGGAGGGCGAAGGGGAGGTCGGCGCCGTGGACGGCGCCGGCGCGCGACGCCGGGAAGACCCGGTAGTCGGCCACGTCGAGCCCCAGCCCCTTGAAGAGGAGCTTGGACAGCACCTTGTCCATGCCCACCGCCGAGGCCAGCACGCCGGAGCCGGTGTACGGGATGGCCATGGCCTCCAGCAGCCCCTGGATGCAGCCGTCCTCGCCGAAGCGGCCGTGCAGGGCCACGAAGGCCACCTGGGCGCCGGCCTCGCGGAGCCGGGTGGCCACGTCGCGGTCCACGTCCACCAGCACCACGTCGTAGCCCCTGCCGCGCAGCGCCTCGGCGCAGGCGGCGCCGGTCTTGAGCGAGACCTCGCGCTCGGAGGACTGCCCGCCGTGGAGCACCGCCACCTTCTTGCCCGTCCAGGTTCCCATGTCGTCCTCCAGGCCGCTCAGTCTTGCAGATCCTCTGCCACGAAGAGCCCCACCAGCTTCACCTCGGCCTCCAGCCTGACGCCGAACTCCGCCTTCACCCTGGCCCGCGCCAGCTTCATGAGCTGGAGCACGTCGCGCGCCGTGGCGCCGCCCAGGTTCACCAGGAAGTTGGCGTGGACGTCCGACCACATGGCGTTCCCGACACGGTGCCCCTTCAGCCCCACCGCCTCGAGGAGCTGGCCGGCGAAGCGGCCGGGCGGGTTCCGATAGGTGGAGCCGAAGGTGGGCTGGGTGAGCGGCTGGGTGGCGCGCCGGCGCGCCAGGTCGGCCTCCATGGCGGCCCGGCTGGCCGCCACGTCGCCCGGGCGCAGCCGACAGGTGAGGCGGGTCACCACGGCGCCGGGGGGGAGGCGGCTCTGCCGGTAGCCCAGCCCGAGCGCGGCGGCCGGGACGCTGCCCACCCCGTCGGCGGTGGCCAGCTCGGCCGACACCAGCAGGTCCCCCACCTCGCCGGCCGGGGTGCCGGCGTTCATGGTGACGGCCCCGCCCAGCGTGCCGGGGATGCCGGCCAGGAACTCCGCCCCGACCAGCCCCAGGGCGTGGCCGCGGGCCGGCAGGCGGGCGATGGGGGCGCCGGCCGGCAGGGTGAGCAGGTCGCTCTGCGCGGCCTCCTCGCCCAGCTCGGCCGGGAGGCGCAGCACCACCCCCTCGACGCCGGCGTCGGCGACCAGCGTGTTGGCGCCGCCGCCCAGGATCGTGAGCGGCACGCCCAGCTCCGCCACGCCGGAGAGCAGCGCCGCGAGGTCGTCGGCGTCGGCCGGCCGCACCACCAGGTCGGCCGGGCCGCCCACCTTGATGGAGGTACGGGGCGCCAGCCGCTCGTCGAGGAGCACCTCGCCGCGCAGCCGCCGGCCCAGCTCTCGGCGCCAGTCCGCCATGGCGCCTCAGCCCCGCAGCAGGGCGAGCAGCTCCGGCCCCACGGCGGTGACGTCGCCGGCCCCCAGCGTGAGCACCAGGTCGCCCGGCCGGAGCCGCGCCCGGGTGGCGGCCGCCAGCCCGGCGCGTGGCACGAAGGTGGCGTCGCGGTGGCCGCAGGCCCGGATGGCCTCCACCAGCCCGGCCGCGCCGACCCCGGCCAGGGGCTCCTCGCCGGCGGCGTAGATGTCGGTGAGGAGCAGCACGTCGGCGTCGTTGAAGGCGGTCGCGAACTCGGCGTGCAGGTCGCGGGTGCGGGTGTAGCGGTGGGGCTGGAAGACGCAGACGACGCGCCGCCGGAAGGCCTCGCGGGCGCCCAGCAGCGTGGCCTTCACCTCGGCCGGGTGGTGGCCGTAGTCGTCCACCACGGTGACGCCGCCGGCCTCGCCCTTCACCGTGAAGCGGCGCTGCACCCCCTGGAAGGAGGCCAGCGCGGCGCGCGTCACGTCCGGCGGGATCCCCATCTCGTCCCCCAGCGCGATGACCGAGAGGGCGTTGAGCGCGTTGTGGCGCCCCACCATGGCCACCTCGAAGCGCCCCAGGGGCTCGCTGCGCCGGAAGGCGTCGAAGCGCACGGCCTGGCCGGAGACCTCGATGGCCTCGGCCCGGTAGTCGGCCTGGTGGCTCGCGCCGTAGGTGACGTAGCGCTTGCCCACCTCCGGCAGGAGCGCCTGCACCCCCGGGTGGTCGATGCAGAGGATGGCCAGCCCGTAGAAGGGGACGCGGTTGACGAAGTCCACGAAGCCCTGGCGCAGCGCCGCCTCGGTCTTCCAGTGGTCCAGGTGCTCCGGATCGACGTTGGTGACGATGGCGATGGTGGGCGGGATGTGGAGGAAGGAGCCGTCCGACTCGTCGGCCTCCACCACCATGTACTCCCCCTGCCCCAGCTTGGCGTTGGAGCTGAAGGCGTTGACCTTGCCGCCCACCACGGCGGTGGGATCCAGGCCGGCCTGGGCCAGCAGCCAGGCCGCCATCGAGGTGGTGGTGGTCTTGCCGTGCGAGCCGGCGATGGCCACCCCGTACTTGCGCCGCATGAGCTCGGCCAGCATCTCGGCGCGCTGGATGACCGGCACCTTGCGGGCGCGCGCCTCCAGCACCTCGGGGTTGTCGCGCCGCACCGCCGAGGAGGTGACCACCACGTCGGCGTCGCGCACGTGGGCGGCGTCGTGGCCCACCTCGATGCGGCCGCCCAGCGCCTCCAGGCGGCGCGTCACCTCGGAGGCCCTCAGGTCCGAGCCGGACACCGGGTAGTCGAGGTTGAGCAGCACCTCGGCGATGCCGCTCATGCCGATGCCGCCGATGCCCACGAAGTGGATCTTGGCGCGGCGGGAACGGAAGAGGCTCATGGGGTGCTCCTGCGGAGGGGCCGGGCGGTCACCGGCCGGCCCTCGTCTCGAGGTCGGGCGGGCGGACCGGCTTGAAGTCGGCGCCGCGCGCCTGGCCCTGCCGCGAGCCCCAGCGCCGCTCCACCAGCGAGGCGCACACGTCGGCGATCTCGCGGGCGGCGGCCGGGGCGCCCAGGCGGCCGGCGGCGCGCGCCATCCGCTGGCGCCGCTCCCCGTCGACGAGGACGGCGCGGATCTCGGCGGCCAGCAGCTCGCCGGTCAGGTCGCGCTCCTCGATCATGACGGCGGCGCCCGCGTCCACCAGGCTCTGCGCGTTGAGGAACTGGTGGTTGTCGGCGGCGGCGGGGTAGGGGACCAGGATCGACGGCTTCTTGCAGACGGTGAGCTCGGCCAGGGTGGTGGCGCCGGCCCGGCACAGCACCAGGTCGGCCTCGGCGTAGGCCCGGCTCATGTCGGTGATGAAGTCGCGCACGTCGGGCTCGAAGCCCACCGCCCGGTAGCCCCGCTCCACCTGCTCGCGGTCGCGGGCGCCGGTCTGGTGGACGATCCGGAGCCTGTCCTTCAGGTCGGCCAGGTGGGGCAGGGCCTCCACCACCCGCATGTTGAGGGCGTGGGCCCCCTGCGAGCCGCCGAAGACCAGCAGGCGGGCCCGCTCGTGGTCCGCCACCGGGCGCATGAAGTTGTCGAGGAGCTGGCGGCGGATGGGGTTGCCGAGCTGGAAGACCTTGCGGCGCGGGAAGTGGCGCGCCGCCTCCGGGAAGGCGGTGAAGGCCGCCTGGACGACGCGGCCCAGCAGCCGGTTGGTCAGGCCGGCCGCGGCGTTCTGCTCCTGCACCGCGGTGGGGATGCGCAGCAGCCAGGCGGCCAGCACGACCGGGCCGGAGGCGTAGCCGCCCACCCCGACCACCACGTCCGGGCGCCACCGCCGCAGGATGCCGAGCGACCCGAGGAGGGCGCGCGGCAGGAGCAGCAGGTTCCGCAGCGCGCCCGCCAGCCCCTTCCCCTTGAGCCCCTTCACGTCCACCAGCTCCATGGGGAAGCCGGCCGCCGGCACCACCTGCGCCTCCAGGCCCCGGGCCGTGCCCACGAAGACGACGTCGTTGCCGGGGTGGCGCATGACCACCTCCTCGGCCAGCGCGATGCCGGGGAAGACGTGGCCCCCGGTGCCGCCGCCCGCCACCAGCAGCCTCACGGCGAGGCCTCCGGGGCGCCGCGCGGCGGCGCCACCCGCACCGCCTGCACGCCGGGCCGGAGGAAGCCGCCGCGGTCGCCCGACACCGAGAGCAGGACGCCGGCCGCCAGCAGCAGCGTCATGAGCGAGCTGCCACCGTAGGAGACGAAGGGCAGCGTCAGCCCCTTGGTGGGCAGGAGGCCGAAGACCACCGCCAGGTTGAGCAGCGCCTGGGCGCCGATGAGCGTGGTCAGGCCGAGGGCCAGGTAGGCGCCGAACGGCTCGGCGGCGCGCAGCGAGGCGCGCAGCCCGCGCCAGACCAGCACCCCGTAGAGGAGCAGCAGCACGGCGATGCCCAGCAGGCCGGTCTCCTCGGCGATGACGGCGGCGATGAAGTCGGTGTGGGCGGCCGGCAGGTAGAAGAGCTTCCCCTTGCCCTGCCCCAGCCCCTGCCCGAGCCAGCCGCCGTTGCCGATGCCGAGCAGCGACTCGACGAGCTGGAAGCCCGCCCCGTCGCGGTGGCCCCAGGGGTCCAGGTAGGCCAGCCAGCGCTCCATCCGGTAGGGCGTGCCGGTCACCAGGCGCCAGCCCACCGGGATGGCCAGCAGCACCGCGCCGACGAGGTAGGAGACGCGGGCCCCGGCCGCGAAGAGCATGGTGAAGAGCACCAGCAGCATGATGACGCCGGTGCCCATGTCGCGCTCCAGGAGGCAGAGCACCACCATCAGGCCGGTCACCAGCAGGTGCGGCAGGAAGCCGATGGAGAAGAGCCGCACCTTCTCCCGCTTCCGCGAGAGCGAGTGGGCCAGGTAGAGCACCAGCGCCACCTTGGCGAGCTCGGCGGGCTGGAAGTTGAGGAGCCCGAGGTTGATCCAGCGGCGCGCCCCGCCGGCCACCCGGCCGATGCCGGGCACCAGCACCAGCACCAGCATGAGGAGCGAGAAGACCAGCAGCGGGTAGGCCCAGGCGGCCAGGCGCCGGTAGCCCACCCGGAGCGCCAGCAGCAGGAGGGCCAGCCCCAGGGTGAAGGCCACCGCCTGCCGCTCGAGGAAGAAGAACTCGTCGCCGAGCTGGCGGGCCGCCTGGATGGCGCTGGCCGAGTAGACCATGACCGCGCCGGCGGCGGGCAGCACCAGCAGCACCAGCAGGAGCAGCCAGTCGAAGGGCAGCGGGGCCAGGCGGGGCTGCACCGGCGCGTCGCTCATGGCAGGGCCTCCACCAGCCGGCGGAAGGCGTCGCCGCGGTCCTCGTAGCTCCGGAACTGGTCGTAGCTGGCGCAGGCCGGCGAGAGGAGCACCACGTCGCCCGGCCCGGCCAGCGCGGCCGCGCGCGCCACCGCGGCGGCGAGCGTGCCGCACCCCTCGGTGGGCGCCAGGTCGCCGAGCTCGCGCTCCACCGCCGGGGCGTCCTCGCCCAGCGTGAGGAGCGCCTTGACCCGGCCGGCTAGGAGG